>NZ_JAFIRA010000075.1 GCF_022848905.1 Thermostichus vulcanus str. 'Rupite' | reverse complement strand
CAAGGGCTTCAGGATAGCCCACTCTAGGTCACTTAAGTCGCTGGGATAGGGTTTGCGGTGGGGATGGGCAACGGCTGGCAAACGGCTCATGAGCAGATCCTGGACTGGCTAGACTCACCCTAGAATCAGCAGATGAAGAAAGACTCTCCCTTAAGATTGTCTTTATGAATCAGCTCTAAGTATTGGAAGCAAGAACTGACAGAGCTACAGAAGCAAGCCAATCGGGAGCAGTCAAAGGTTAGGGCTAAGGTTGAGCATAACTTTAGTAGTTGGGTCAATGAAATGTGAGGCAATCTTATTGATACGATCGAAATGATTTGATCTTCTAGGAATTTTGTAGTGCTCTAGAGCGTTTCATGAATAATTGAGCTCTCCTATTTAGCCAATTTATCTTGAATAGTAGCCTGTATTTGCGCAGAGGATCTTTCCCATTTCTCCCAAAAATCTAAAACTTTAAGGGCGACTAATTTCGGATAAAAATAGTGAAAAAAATGCCTTCCATCAGGACAAAACCATATTTGATCTATCGGCTTAAGGAAGTTTTGCCAACTTTTCAAAGCAGTAGGATCAACAATTGAATCATCTGCACTGCCACAAACAAGCATAGGTACAGGCGTTGAATTAGGCGGAAAAGCAGCAATGCCTAAAAGTGAATGAGGTATAGGGGAGGTATCTAGTTCTTGCCTTAAAGCCAGTGCCAATGAACGAATCCGCCATTGTTCAGAAGAGGCTAATAAGCTTTGTGCTGTTTTAGCAAGTAACTGTTCACGACTGCAGGGGAAGAGATGTCGTTGAGCATAATAATGAGCATGCCAAGTTATCCCAGGCTGTCCACCTACTGCCAGAAGTGTTAAGGATCTTACCCGCTGGGGGTAGTGATGGCTAAATAACAGAGCTAAAAGCCCGCTCAATCCATGACCCATCAAATGAATCGGATGATCAAAGGTTTTGACATAGTCATACAGCAAGGTAAGAGCTGGATCTAAACTGCTAGGTTCATCCTCAGTCTGAACATATTCCCAATGTGCGATTGAATAAAACTTAGCCAGTGACTTCAATAAAGGCTGGTCAAATAATTTTAGGTGTGGGGAAACGCTTAGAAATAAAGCATCAAAAGACTTCTTGGATGCTAGAGTGAGGCTCATATCACAGTCCACAGATTTAATGAAAGAGACTTCTCGATTGGGTTAAAATCTTTCTTGTTAAGAAGGTTTTTTCTGGCAATTTACATCCATCCTTCAAAGGTTTGTTCAGGATAAATGAAGGGCAATACCTGCTTTAACATTAAGCGAATAGAACGAGTGCCACTGCCTTGGTGCCAAAAGGGATCCACCTCAAATATTCGATTGCTCTGTGCAGCCCGCAACTGCCGCCATTCAGGCAGCTTAGCCAGTTGTTGAATTATGGATGTTTGTCGCCAAGGGCCAAGGGGATAACTCTGCACAAAGATGACGTCGGGGTTGACCTGTAAAACATGCCGCAAGCTAGCAAAGCCAATACCTGGCTCAGAGCCTGTTGAAACTCCCCAGGGATAGTAGGCTAAATCCTTGAGAATACTGCCCAAAGCACCAGCTTCCGTTTCGATAATCAAGCGACGGGTCAACACATTCAACCAAGATCCACCCATCATCAAAACCGTGGGTTTGGGCAAAGGTGCCAATTGGATGGAATAGCGTTTGATTCCCCCACACAAACGGTCAATCGCCCGTTGGGCCTGATCAACTCGTCCCGTTAGCCGGGCAATCTCTATCAAGTTCTGGCAAGCTGTCTCCAACCCCCCTATTGCCAGCAGATAAACCGGAGCCAAACGCTGTAGCCTCCATAGCCAGGCGCGATGGGGAAACTCACAGGCCAGAATCAGATCCGGTTTCACTTGAGCGATTGCCTGAAAATCTGGAAAGAAGTAGGATCCCGATCCTGGACTCAGCAGAGAGGGCAATTCCAGTTCTGCCAGAATGTCAAACCCTGTTGGGGTCAGAGAAACTAGCCGTTGAGGCAGTTGCGGGATCTCGGTAGAGAGGAGGGGTTGATGACCCTCGTGCAGAGCACGGTGAACCAAGGGCATGGAAGGGATCCTACCTTTTCAAATTGGCCCAAAATGAGGGAGGTTATGGTTGCAAAAACCATTCAAAGCCCTGATATAACCTGGGCAAGCACATCGCTACTGCTCAGGAGCATGTAGGCAAACAGCACACCGCCGACACCCCCCACCAAGAAGCCACCGGCAAACTGACTCCAACCCCCACGGGTGCGCAAATTTTCCGGCAACTCATCGGATCCGGCAGAGACACGAATAGGCTGAGGGGATCCTGCCGACTCCGCCATCAGCTGTATCCCTGGTGTCGGATAACTGACAGAGCCATAAGGAGTATTGGCCACAGCCACTAGGCGGGATTTGGGAAAAGATACCTGCCCGTAGATTGACAGACAGACAGTCAAGATCAACACCAAACCAATTGCCCCCAGTGTGCCTGCTGTCAAAGCCAGCTCCGAATCCCGCAATGGCCCAAGCTTGTAAAATGGCCCCAACAATAAGTAACCATGGGCCATTCCCACTTCCAAGCCCCGCACCATTGGCGACAGCCCTTCGCGGTAAATGGGCAAGTTCTGCAGCAGGAGTAGGGTCAAATCGCTGCCATTGACAGGAGTGTCGAAGTTGCCCAATTGCGGATCCACCGTTCGCACCCAGCCCCCCTTTTGAAAGTCAAAACCGGTTGCTGCTGCCCGAGCACGAATGGCATGCCAAATATGCCCAGCCAAAAACAGGATCCCGAGAACAAAGTGGGCTGTGGCCAACCAGGTCCTGCTGGTCACTACACCGGCTGCATCACTCCCTAGCCCCACCGGCCCGTAAAAGGCCACCGGATAGACCGTCTCATTCACACTGACAAAATAGGCCGCGAGGATCCCCATGTAGGCTAGAGCTCCTAGGCTATAAGACAGATAAGCCTCCCCAGAGTAGATCAACACCCGCTTGGCCCAAGCAAAAGGCCGCGTCGCCATGTGCCAAAACCCACCCAGAATGCAGATCAGACCCACATAAACATGGCCCCCCACCACATCTTCTAAGTTGCTTACCCCGGCCATCCCTCGCTCCCCGAGCAGCGGTGTGAGGTAGGCAAAAATGCGAACCGGATTCAGGGTGGGATCCGTAATCACCCGCACCCGACCCAGGGAATCATCGTATAGACCTCCCCAAAATAGGGATTTGGCCACCAGTAACCAAGCCCCTAACCCTAAGAGAACCAGGTGAACGCCGATGATGGTGGTCATCTTGTCGTCATCTTCCCAGTCGTAACCGAAAAAGCCAGCAAAGTTCTCCCCTTTCGGCAACACCTCCGGCCCTAACAGGGCGTGATAAACTCCCCCGGCCCCCAGCACTGCCGAGGCAATCAGGTGCAACACCCCGACCACAAAAAAGGGATAGGGATCCGTCACCAACCCATCTGCCCCAACTCCAATCCCCAACGTGGCCAAGTGGGGCAACAGAATCAGCCCCTGGCTGTACATGGGTTGAGCGGGATCCCAGTGGGCCAACTCAAACAGGGTCATCCCTCCAGCCCAGAACAGAATCAACCCCGCATGGGCCACATGAGCACCCAATAATTTCCCGGATAAGTCTACAAAACGGGCATTGCCAGCAATCCAACCAGGACTGGATACCGCTGGTGGAGAAGACATAACTGTTGTCATTGATCCTCCTCAAAGTTAATCAAAAGATCTGATCTTCAAGACTTCCAAGTTCACGATTGAATTCATCATCTTAGAGCCCATGAAAACCTCTTATAAACCAAACATAGGTTTGAGTTTAGCTGTCCATTCTTTCACCCGCTTTTCCGTTAGCTCTGATTGATTGTCTTCATCAAGTGCCAACCCTACAAACTGACCATTGACTAACCCTCTAGACTCATTGAACTCATAGCCATCAATCGGCCAAGCTCCGACATTTTTCCCGCCACGTTCAGCAATTTTTTCTGCTAAGATTCCCATCGCATCCTGAAAGTTATCCGGGTAGCCAAACTGATCCCCAACCCCAAAATAGGCCACTGTCTTACCGGTGAAATCCATCTCATCCAAATTCGGGAAAAATCCATCCCAATCAGACTGTAGTTCCCCAATATTCCAAGTGGGACAACCGATGATTAGATAATTATATTTGTCGAAATCTTCTATGCTGGCTTCCGCGATATCGATCAAATCTACATTCTCTTCCCCCAGCTCCTTTTGAATCATCTCAGCAGCTGTTTCCGTATTGCCAGTCTGAGTACCAAAAAACAATCCAACCTTTGCCATCATTTCTGCTCCACAACTGCAAAACGAACCTCAACACTTTACTCCAAACTTCACACAAAACTCTCAAACTATTTGAGCGGTCGCATTCAGCTTGCCTGTACGGAAGTTAAACCCTCGCGCCTTGAGTGCATGAAAAAGATGTCCTTGAAGAAAGAAGAAAGCCAACCAAAAATGGGCATTAGCCAACCATACTCTCGCAGTCAATTCTCCTCCCTGCTCAAACAAGGGATAGCGATCTAACCCCACCTGGAGCAGCGGCCCGTAAAACACCTCCGGATACACCACCGGATTCACTGAGACAAAATAGGCAGCGATGAACCCCATTAAGGCCAAAGCACCCAAACTATAGGAAAGATAGGCCTCTCCAGACCAAACAAAGATCCGCTCTGCCCAGCCAAAAGGCTGCGTGGCCATGTGCCAAATGCCTCCTACAATCAAGAGCAACCCAACCCAGATATGACCACCCACCACATCCTCCAGGCTGTCTACCCCGGCGATCCAATGCCGCCCTTCCGTACCCAGCAAGTGACCAAAGGGATTTAAATTGGGAAGAATGGTGCGCACTTCTCCCACTTCCGGGTCAAACAATCCACCCAACGCCATCGCTTTCAACACCAGTAGCCAAGCCCCCAGACCCAGTAACACCAAGTGGATGCCCAAAATGGTGGTCATCTTGTTTTTGTCCTGCCAGTCGTAACTGAACAGAGGGAATAGCTTGGTCTCTAAAACGGCTGGTCCGCGTAGGGCGTGGAAGATCCCCCCGAAACCTAAGAATGCCGAGCTGATCAGATGCATCACCCCCACTGCAAAGTAGGTGTCAGTCTCCAGCACTTCCCCGCCGGATCCCACTCCCAACCCCAAACTGGCAAGATGGGGCAATAGAATCAACCCTTGCTCGTACATAGGTCGGCTGGGATCAAAATTAGCCAACTCGATTAAGGTCATCACCCCAGCCCAGAGAACAATCAACCCAGCATGGGCCACATGCGCTCCCAATAGCCGGCCAGAAAGCTCTGTCAACCGGGCATTGCCTGCCCACCACGGGATCCGCTCTAAGTCAGATTCATTACCCTGCACCCGTATCGTTGCCGTCATATTCAGCTACTCCAAAGCTTGAGGTAAGGGCCAGAACTCCTACCCCAGGAGCGGATCTGGCCCAATGGACACATCCTTTTCGAAACAAGCGAACACTAATGAGAGTAACTCTCAATAGATAAGCTTTGCCCTACCTTAGTCTTCTTGCAACTTAATATCAATAGAGAGATAGTTAATTTTTATGAAGGAGCAACAATCGCAAACGACTGATTTCCTGTCGGCAGCTACTACAGAGGGAGAAAGCCCATCTGAGGACTGCTATGGTTCCGCAAGTGCTCAATCTTTATTCAAGATCATTCTCAATAAGTGGACTACAATGCATTCCATCAAGATTGAATCGGAGTCGTGGGGTATGTCGGCGCATCTTAAACTCTGGAGAGGAATCGGGCTTTGTCTTTTGGTGAACGGGGCAGGGGTTGCTCAGGCTGAAAGAGATGCCCAGGTAGTAGGCACTCCACCAGTAGGCACTCTGATAGTTGGCGAGGTCTTGGGTCAGGAAGCACCTCGGCTGTTGGCCCAGTCCAGTTCCGGTCGTGCCAGTGTTGCGGAGCAATCCTGTCAACCCATTGCCGTAGAAGGGGGTGGCGAGGGGGGTGAAGGGGGTGAGGAATCCGGCCCTTCCATCCCGGTCATCACCCTGAAACCTGAGCAGCACTTTCAGGAACCACAGATTATTCTTGATTTTGTGGATCAGGTGGTGCTCCCCAACTATGAGCAGCTAGTGGCTGAAACTCAGGATCTTTCAACAGCGGTGCAAGCCTTTGTCGAAGCGCCCGATGAAGTGAAGTTGGAGGCAGCTCGCCAAGCCTGGTTTACTGCCCGCATCACTTGGGAGGAAAGTGAAGCCTACGCTTTTGGGCCGGCGGCATCGCTGGGGCTAGATGCCGACTTGGACGAATGGCCCCTGAATGAAGTGGACGTGCTGGATGTATTGGAGAGCGGGGATCCCCTTACTTCAGAAACGGTTGCGGACCTCGAGAGTGGACAAAAAGGATTTCATGCTATAGCCTTTTTGTTGTTTGGAGTCGATAACGACAAGTCATTAACAGATTTTACAGAACGAGATTTGGAGTATTTGGCTGCTGTTGCTCCGGTTTTGGCTAATACGGCTGAGGAACTGCTCCAGAGTTGGACAGAAGGGGTGCAAGGCTTTCCTCCCTTTCGTGAAGAATTTGTCACAGCAGGAGAGGGTAGCAATAGTTATCTCACCCTACAGGCAGCTGCCGAAGAAATTGCCCAAGGGATCCTGGGGCTGTTGGATGAGCTGGGCAACATCAAAATTGGGGCAGCTTTTGCAGAGCAAAATCCCTTTCTACTGGAAAGTCGCTTTGCCCATCACTCTTTGCCAGAATTTGAGGCCAACCTGCGCAGCGTGCAATATGCCTATTCAGGAGGCTTTAGGGAGCGGCAAGGGCGTGGTCTGAGCGGCTCTCCTGACATTTTGGTGTCGATAGTATAATGAGATACTGAGTTCCATGACGAACATTGGTTCCTCTTGATAAGTTATTGGGTCTTGCTGGAGTCAAAATCCAAGAGTTTGTAGAGTTAGAAC
>NZ_JAFIRA010000074.1 GCF_022848905.1 Thermostichus vulcanus str. 'Rupite' | reverse complement strand
TGGGTACGGTCGGCTCAGGGGATGGGGTAGTTGGCAATCCCCTGAACTCCATGAATCCCTCACAGCTTCAAGCTGTGGGGAGCTAGAAGGGAGAATCCCCCGGTTTCTAACCGGGGGAGTGTCAATCTGGCAGCCTACTGACCCAGAGATTGCAACCAGCTGATCAGGGAAGTGCCCAACAGGGCTTCGGTTGCGATCAAGGCAACAAAACCAATCATTGCCAAACGCCCATTCAAGCGCTCTGCATAGTCGGTAAAGCCCACGCGAGGGGTGCTATCCACATACATTTCTGGCTCGATGGCGTAGTTGTTCAAACGGCCACCTTCTTCGACTACGACGGAGCGATACCTGGTCATACTGTTCTCCTGTTTCTTCTAGACCTAGTGTAGATCACTGTGCGTAGATTTGTAAAGTTTTATTTACAGAGCTAGACAAAGGGGCCCTGTCTTGTTCAAGCCCAGCCCAGAAGACGATTAAGCCAGAAACAGCTTGTAGGCAGGGTTTTGGCTCTCATCCCAATAGCGGTAGCCTAAGGTATCTAGGAAGCTTTGCCACTCGGGCATTTCGGAGGTAGGCACTTGGATCCCGATCACCACCCGACCGTAGTCGGCCCCGTTGTTGCGGTAGTGAAACAGGCTGATATTCCAGTTGGGGCTCATGGAGGCCAAGAATTTCATCAAGGCGCCGGGCCGCTCCGGGAACTCGAAGCGGTAGAGCAGCTCCTCTTCAGCCAGGGGAGATCGGCCTCCCACCATGTGGCGCAGGTGCAATTTGGCCAGCTCGTCATCCGTCAGATCCAGGGTTTTGAAGCCCGCCTGCTCGAAGGTCAGGGCCATTTGCTGGGCATCCGTGCGATCTTTGACCTGTAGCCCCACAAAGATATGAGCCTCGCGGTCATCGGCAATGCGGTAATTAAATTCAGTGAGGTTGCGCTGGCCGATACAGGTGCAGAACTTGAGAAAGCTGCCCCGCTGTTCGGGAATGGTGACGGCAAAAATGGCTTCCCGTTGTTCCCCGATCTCGGCTCGTTCGGCCACAAAGCGCAGCCGGTCAAAGTTCATGTTCGCCCCACAGGCAACCGCGACCAGGGTTTGTCCTTGGATGCCGGTGCGGTTGACATAGGCCTTCATGCCGGCAATGGCTAAGGCCCCGGCGGGCTCCAGGATAGAGCGGGTATCTTCAAACACATCTTTGATGGCCGCACAGATATCGTCGGTGCTGACCAAGAGGATCTCATCCACATATTGCTGACAGAGGCGAAAGGTTTCTTCCCCCACTTCCCGCACCGCTACCCCATCGGCAAACAAGCCCACCTGGGATAGGCGCACCCGTCGTCCTGCCTGGAGTGACTGATACATGGCATCGGAATCCACGGGTTCCACGCCGATGATCTGGATGTCGGGACGCAAGCGTTTGACATAGGCGGCAATGCCTGAGATCAAGCCGCCACCGCCAATGGCCACGAAAATGGCATGAATCGGTTTTTGATACTGCCGCAGGATCTCCATGCCAATGGTGCCTTGACCGGCAATGACGGCTGGATCATCAAAGGGATGGATAAAAATGAAGCCTTTCTCAACCTCCAGTTGCCGGGCATAGGTATAGGCATCATCGAAGGTGTCTCCGTAAAGCACCACTTCCGCACCGCGAGCCCGCACGGCATCCACTTTTACCTGCGGTGTGGTGACGGGCATAACGATAATGGCCTGGGTGCCCAACTGTTGAGCTGCCAAGGCCACCCCTTGCGCATGGTTGCCGGCAGAAGCCGCAATCACCCCCTGGGCCAGTTGTTCTGGAGGGAGTTGCGCCATTTTGTTGTAAGCGCCGCGCAGCTTGAAGGAAAAGACCGATTGCATATCCTCCCGTTTCAGCCAGACCTGGTTTTTCAGGCGACGGGAGAGATTAAAGGCCGGTTCAAGGGGGGATTCTTGGGCAACATCGTAAACACGGGCGGTGAGGATTTGGACGAGATAATCACAGTACATGGATGGGATCCGTTATTGCAGCTGGTGCAGGCAGCCATGGATGGGGCACTTGAGCTCTGGTGATGCGAGAGCGAACCCCATTATCTCAGGGATCCCTGATGAGATAAGAGCTATTTCCCCCTAAGGGGGAGATGGCATTTTGGTTGGAGATTTTGGAGATAATGACGAAGCCTGTGTGAGAGCTGTCTATGTCTCCTTTGCAAAGCCTCAATGCTCTATTGGATCAGCAGCCGGTGGCCAGCTTGGCGGTTTTGGAGGCGGGATCCCCGGCGGTATCCTTGGTGCCCTTTGTGGTGCAGCGGGATCCCTTGCGGTTTGCCATTTTCATCAGTGAGTTGTCTGCCCATACCCAAGCGCTGCGAGAGGATGGCCGTGCCGGTTTGATGATTCATGAGCCGCCAACCCCCGGGGATCCCCGCAGCAATCATGCCCTGGCACGGGTGATGGTGAGTGGAGTGGCCGAATTTCTCAGTCGAGAAGAGGCGGTGGCGCGGGGGTTTGAGCCGTTGTATCGGGCCAAGTATGAGATTGCCGAGATGCTGCTGGGTCTGGCGGATTTTCACTTTTGCCAGATTACCCCTCGACAGGGCAGTTTTATCCAGGGCTTTGGTCAAGCCTTTCGCCTGAGTGGGCCTAACCTGGATCAACTGGAACACATCAGCCGGGGGTAAGTGAGGCATTCAGGCGGTTTTCTTGTGGATTTTTCTCATGGGTACTTCGATTTCAATGAGGCGTGAATTTTTCGTTCGTGAAACGCACTCCGCGAGCAAGGTGCCCTCATGTATCTAATATTTTTTTGCAGGGATCCCGCAGCCAATCCAGCAGCAGCGGGTTCACCAACTCCGGAGCTTCATCCTGGGGACAATGGCCAACCCCCGGCAAGGGAATAAACCCGACCACACAGGGAAACTCGGCCAAAGCCCGCCCTAGAGCAATCGGCTCCCAGGGATCCGCTTCTCCCCAGAGGATCAAGACCGGGCAGGTGAGCTGGGGCAAAAGATCTTCTGCCAGAGGCCCCTGGGAGTAACGCACAAAGGCCAGGAAGACGGCTGCCGCCCCCGGATCCAGAGCTGGTTTGAGCAACAGCTGCACCAGTTCCTCGGTCACCGCCTCTTTGCGCCCATAGGCTTGCAGGAGAATCTGGCGAATGGCCTTGGCTTGGGCCACTTGGGCAAAGAAGAAGTTGCCAAAGGGCGGCCATCCCAGCAGGTTTTGAATCAAGGGGGTTGACCAGCGCCGCAGCCAGGAGATCTGGCCCCGTTTCCGTTCGTGCAACAGCCGGAGGGAGGGATCCAACATCGCCACCCCCAAAACCTGAGCCGGATCCAGAACGGCAGCCTGCAGCGCCACAATGCAACCGATGGAGTTGCCGATCAAATAGGCGGGATTCCCCACTACCAGCCGCAAAAAATCCACCACTAGGGATCCCCAGGTTTCAAAAGTATAAGTGAGGTCAGGTCCCGGCAAAGGTTTAGCCGATCCCCCGAACCCCAGCAAATCGATGGCATAAACCCGAGCGTGCTGCCCTAGTTGCGTCAGGTTTTTGCGCCAATGGTCACTGCTGGCCCCAAAACCATGGATCAACACCACAGCCGGGCCGGTACAGCCTGCCTGTTGGTAGCGAATTGGGTATCCACGCCACTGCCAATCCTGTTCTGTGGCTGTTGGGGGGGCGGGGCGGGGCTCTTCCGTGCGCATTGGGGGATCCTCAGTCGGGTGCTGATCCCACTTTTACATATCCTTTTACATATCTTTATATCCCTTCACATCTACGTGCTGATGCACCAGGAATTCCTGTCAATCCAGGGGAAGGAGCAGATCCCAACAGGATCCCAAGCTGGGGGCTTGCCCCACTTGCCACAGTGAAAGGCTCTCTGCCCCCTGCGGGTGAATACTCCAGGGATCCAGGCCGGATCCCAGCCAGCCATAGGGATCCACCGCAGCCGGTTGGCCGGAGTGGGTGTTGTTGAGCCGCCGCACCTCGAAATGAAGATGAGGCCCACTGGAACAGCCGCTATTTCCCGACAGGCCGATCACCTCTTCTGGGGAAACTCTTTGGCCCTCGCGTACTTGAATTTGGCTGAGGTGGGCGTAGAGGGTTTCAAACCATTGGGTCTCTGGGGATCCCAGTTCATGGAGAATGCGCACCCTCAACCCCCGCACAGAACGCCCCAAGGCAGGACAGTAAAACTCCGGTTCCGCACGGGCTAGGCTGACTCGGCCAGCCGCAGCGGCCAGGATCGGGGTGCCGATGGGCATTTCCCAGTCGTAACCGGCATGGCCATCGCTTTTGCCACAAGGGTGCGACGGGTTCGGGATCCACACCTGCCCCTGCACTGTTAAAAATCGGCCATTGTCATCGGCTTCGCCAAGGGGCAGATCGTGATCAAAGAGATTACTGACGGGAAATGTTCCGGCAAAGGGCTTGTGCAGGAAGGGCAGAGTGGCGGGTTGAGGCGGCGGGGGCGGATCCCCTGCATAGGCCCGCGCTTCCAACTCCAGCCGATAGCTCTCTAGGTCGTAGCGTTGCGCCGGATCCTGCTCTTGACGGCGTAATTCATCCACGAGGCGCAGAGCCTGTCGCCAATCTTGACGATCCAAGGCCCGCACCAGTTGGCTATACAGTCCCACAAGGGATCCCGGACTGGCGGATCCCGTCAAACCTTGGGCAAAAACAGGCGATATGTTTACGAATTGATACAATAGAGCGCAAAATATCAGCAGTGTCGCAACTGCCCAAGAAGTCGCCAGCCGTCTCACCTTTCCTGCGAGCATGGGCGCGCTGGCGTACAGCCACCTTCTCAGGGCATCCCGTTTCCCCTCAATCTGCCGTGTGGGTTTTGGGGAGGTATAGCGGCCCTGATCAACCACCCCTCGGGAGTCCTTCATGCGTTGGTTCTCATTCTCTAGTGTTCCTGTCAGCCTACCTGTTACCTTGGGGCTTATGAACTCCAATTCCAAGCCCTCCCTTTGGCAAACCCTCCTGCCTGGGTCAGGATCCCTGTGGCGGCGGCTGGAAACCCTAGCCCTGAGTCTGCACATCCTATCTCTGTTCTTTGGGTTAGCAGGGTTGCTTTGGGTTGTACCGCATCCTGAGTGGATTGCCAGTTTGCCCCCGATTGGGATTCAAGCATTCTCTTTGAGTATGGGCAATGGCGGAGTTGCCTACATGGTGTTTGGGATGTTTGCAGCGGCCTTGATGGGATCCCGCCTGTTGGGGGTACGGCGGCTGCTGATGTTCCTGATCCCGGCGGTGGGCATTTCTTTGGGCAGTGAGCTGTTGGGCACCAGTACCGGGATCCCGTTTGGAGACTACGGCTACCTGAGTGGGCTGGGCTACAAAATCGCCGGATTGGTGCCCTTTACGATCCCGTTGTCTTGGTTTTATGTGGGGTTATCGGCCTATTTGTTGGCCCGTGTGGCCCTGCAACATCAGCGCCATTGGCTGATCCACTTCGAGGCGATTATGTTGGGAGCGCTGCTGCTCACCGCCTGGGACTTCGTGCTGGATCCGGCCATGACTCGCGGTTTGATCCCGTTTTGGATGTGGTTTCAACCGGGACCTTTCTTTGGCATGCCCCTGCAAAACTTTGGCGGTTGGATGCTGACCGGAGCGGCTTTTATGACGGTGGCCAACCTACTCTGGGGCAAAGAACAACCGATTTTGAACCGTACCGAGTTGTTGGGGCCGCTGGTACTTTATGGAGCCAATTTTGGCTTTGCCCTGACGATGAGCCTGGGATCCGGTATTCTTGCGCCAGCAGGGTTGGGTTTGCTCCTGGGATTAGGCCCAGCCTTGGGTTTGTGGTGGATGGCTCAGCCGGCAGCAGCGGTGCCCGCGAAGCTGGAGTCTGGGGATGAACCGGCTCAGACAGAAGCAGATTCGACTTGGGACACTTTAGAGGATCCCAGCCTGGTTGGGGTGAAATGAGACAATCCTAATCCCATCCTGGTTCTATGAATTTTTGCAGCGACAACGTGACAGGGGCTTGCCCCGAGGTGATGGAGGCTTTGGTGGCCTTCAACCAGGGATCCGCCATGCCCTATGGAGGCGACGACTGCACAGCTCGGTTACCGAGAATCTTCGCGGAGATCTTCGAGCATGAGGTGGCGGTGTTTCCGGTGACAACGGGATCCGCTGCCAATGCCCTGGCACTTTCGGTGCTCACCCCTCCCTACGGGGCGATTTATTGTCATCCTCAGGCCCACATCCAGGTGGATGAATGTGGTGCGCCGGAACTGTTGACGGGTGGGGCGAAATTGGTGGGGATCCCCGGAGAACATGGCCGCATCGACGGGGACGCCTTCAAAATGGCTCTGGCCCAGGCGGGTTTTGGAGTGGTTCATCATGTGCAACCCGCTGCTCTTAGCCTGACCCAAGCCACCGAAGCAGGCACCCTCTACTCCCTGGATCAGCTCGGATCCCTGGCGGATTTGGCCCATCAGTTTGGCCTGAAGGTGCACATGGATGGGGCCCGCTTTGCCAATGCTTTGGTCAGTTTGGGCTGTACTCCGGCTGAGATGACCTGGAAGGCAGGGGTGGATGTGCTTTCTTTTGGGGCCACCAAAAATGGTGCTTGGGCGGCGGAAGCAGTGGTGTTTTTTCAGCCAGAACTGGCGGGGGATTTTGAGTTTCGCCGTAAACGGGCCGGGCATCTCGTTTCCAAATTGCGCTTTCTCTCCGCTCAGTTGCAGGCTTATCTAACGGATGGGGTATGGCTGCGCAATGCCCGCCATGCCAATGCGATGGCCCAGAAGTTGGCGCAGGGGCTGGGATCCCTGCCGGGAGCAGAGTGGGTACATCCCCCGCAGGCCAATGAACTGTTTATCGAGCTGCCGGAACCGGTTCTACAGGCCCTGGAACAGGCGGGGTTTCGGTTTTACCGCTGGCTGGGGGAAGACCACAACCAGATTCGCTTGGTGACGGCCTTTAACACCACCGCAGCCGATGTGGAGCACTTCTGCCAAGTTGCTAAGCAAGCCAGCCAGGCAATATCGGTTTCTCCTGGGCACGGGGCCAACCTCGCAACCTGACCCTTAACCAGGGTAAAGGATTCCTGCTGGGTTGGGTGGATCTTCAACAGGTCGGGAATCTAGGGTAATGAGCGGATCAGCGTGACATACTCCCGACGCTGATGCTACGCATACAGCGCGGGCTTCTCAGTGACCCCTGCCAGTGCAATCTCCTTCGGAGACGTAGTTAATTCAAATAAGAATGAGACACTAGCAAGCACAGTAGTTCCGAATCACTTCATCACAATAGAAGTTCCAATGTCGGCATGCATCCTTGCCCTCTTGAGAGCACTAACATCATGCTCTATGTCATTTAGGTCTGGAGAGTACCTGGGCAGAAAAACTACTTCATGTCCACCAGCTTCCACCAACTCCTTTATCCTACCCTTACGATGAATTGGTGCATTATCCATAATTAAAACAGATGGCCTCTCCAAGCTCGGTATTAAGTATCGCTCCAGCCACCCTTCAAATCCTTCTGCATTTAAGCTGCCTTGAAAAAGCATAGGCGCTATCAAGTCCTTCTTCTTTTTCCTCCTGCCTGCCACTAGGCTCTCTCTCTTCCCTCGCTTCCCTTGCTTCTCTCCATAAACTTTTTTCCCTCTCTTTGCCCAAGCATAAACACATGTACATATCTCATCAAAACTCGTCTCGTCAATATAAACTAAGCTATCACTGCCATATTTCTGTATGAGCTCCCGCAAGACCCTGTAGTATTTGATTCTCTCTTGCCAGTCTCGTTCTCGATACCTTAACTCTTTTTTTTTCGCGTTA
>NZ_JAFIRA010000073.1 GCF_022848905.1 Thermostichus vulcanus str. 'Rupite' | reverse complement strand
TTGGTCAGTTTTTCGGCAGAGGCGATTCACCCTCACGATCTGTCAACGTTACTAGATGAGCATGGCATTGCCATCCGGGCCGGCCACCACTGCACGCAGCCGTTGCATCGCTACTTGAAGGTGCAATTGACGGCACGGGCTAGCGTTTATCTCTACAACACTTTGGCGGAAGTGGATCGCTTTTTGGAGGTTTTGGCGGAAGCAGTGGAGTTTTTCAGCGTGGCTTTAAGTTGAGGAGTTGTCTTTGGATCAAGGCCAGGGCAAATCAGAACCAAGGTGCTGCGTCTGAATCTCTCGCCTACTTGACAGAGGCGCAACAGAGAACAGACTTTTAGTTGATAACCCTTCTAGGTAGTTGACCTGGAATACCGACAGACTTTGTGGAGGCAGATCCCCTCTTCTGCGTCTGAAATCGTCGATCTGAGGTTTTTGGGGGATGGCACGGTTAGCCAAAGCCTTGCGAACAAACGCGATTTGTGGGATATCTTATTAGAAATTATTCTCAAGTGAAGCGCTCTGGACTGAAAGGCTGCTTCCATCCCCACCCACTCGCGAGGAGATCACAACGATGTCATCCCACCCCTTGTTGCCTGCAAGCTCTGTGTTGAACTGGCCTGTCGCGTCTACTCCTGCCAGGTTGAAGCAGGGATTTGGCTCTCCCCCAGTTACCGTGCTCATGACCAGTTTGCTCCTTGTGAGTGTTGGCTGGGGCACAGGGAAGCCGGCTTTGGCTGAGGTACCCTCTTTTGCTCTGTCGGCGGAGGGATTCACCACGGCAGCTGATGTTCGTCCCCATAATCGGCTGAGTTTGGATATTGCCGAGATCAACACGGCTTTGAGCCAATTCCCTCCGGACTATGCATCGGCTTTGAACCGCTATGCCTACGGGCGGCACTTCAACTGGCGGGATAGCTCCCACTCGCTAGCATTTTTTGCCGATGACTACCAAGGTCGGATGCAGCGCACCTTACCGGGGTCCATCGCCTTGGGAATGGAGCCAACCTTTCAACATCATTTTTTGGCCTCGGCCCTTATGGGTACAGGAGCCTTTTCTGGCCAAGGACAGCGCCGCTCGCTACCGGATGCAGCCCGCATTGCTGCTATTCAATCGGGGATTTTGGCCACGGTCTTGAATTGGTGTCGCCTCGAGCTGACGGAGGCTTCCCTACGTGGCCCTCAAGATGACAACTGGAGCTTGGCGAATGGATCCCCAAAAAACTGGAGTGAGCTGTTTGCTTTCTGGTATGGAGTGGATGGTCAACATTCTCTGCACCAAGAGATGAGCCGGATCGTTGAGCGTTTTGGGATCTCTGAACATCCTACCCAAAGGGTGACTCAACCCTTGGCGGCAGGCCAACCGGCTCTGTTGGAAAAACGTTGGCCAGAGACCGAAGCAGCCTCTGTACAAGAGGCTTTGGATGTGGCGGCACTCCTGTTGATGCTAGATCGGGTGGCGGATTTGGATGCTGCAGTGGCCGCTGGTGGGGATACTGCCCTAGCTGCTCAGTGGTCAGTGCGCGGGGCTTGGCTGGCTGCTGGAGATACGTTTGGGCGAGCCAATCCTGAGCAGGGCAAGGCACTACATGAGGTTCTTTGGGCTGGCGAAGAGTTTCCCGATGCCACCACCCTTAAGGAAGCTGTGAATCGAGCGATAGATCAACTTTCATTGCCCAAAGATGCCTTTGGTTCAGCAATTTGAACTCTACAGGAGCATTAATGAGTTCCATCCAACCTATCGTCTTCCCCACATCACGTTCGCATCTCGACTTTGTAACTTCCTTTGGCCAGATGAAAACCTTCAAAAGAGGGGATCCTTTGCCACTGATCGAAGGCTCACTATGGCAGATTGAGGCAGGTATACTACGCACCCTCATTCTCGGAAGTGAAGGGGAAACTTTTACCTTAGGTTTGTGGGGAAAAGGCGATGTGGTTGGATTGGAACAAAATCTGGTCAAGGGATTAAAAGCTGAGTGTTTATCCCCCTATGTTGAAGCCAGGATTCTCCCAGCAGAGCAACTGCGGTGCTTTTGTCAGCAAGAGCAAGGTTGGATCCAGTCAGTAACTCTGCAGCACATACGGCGCTGCCAGGAATGGATTTACATCTTGCAACACTCAAAAATCTATCTCAGGCTGCTAGACTTATTGGCCTGGATAGCTGAAAGATTTGGAATCCTAGAAGGCAATAGCTATCGGCTGGAAGTTTCTCTTACCCATCAGCACCTTAGCGAAATGATTGGGACAACGAGGGTGACAGTTACAAGGTTTTTCCAGATTTATGAAAAAGATAAACTGATCCATCGACTCAAAAATCGCTCTTTGCTAGTTTATGTTGATAAGATTAAAGAGTTGAAATATAAATCCCACTTCAGGTGATGTTTTTAGAAGATTTTCATCAAGATATTCTAAAAGGATTCTTAAGATTCTCGTCTTCTATTTAGCCATCCTGTCAACATAGCTAGAGCAAACATTCCCAACAGAGCCAAGCCCAACAGCCATCTTCCCTGCTCCAGGATCCCTGCACCTAAGGCTACGACAGGAGGGGTGGAGACTGTGATCCCTAGAATCAAAGCCAGAGTAAAGTTTTGCCACTTCATTTGAGTTAATCCAACCGCGTAAGCGACAAAATCGAACAGTCCGGTCATTAAAAATCCTGAAGTAAGAAAAATATTATTCTCCAGATACTTGCTCGATAGAGTGTCAACTTTGTACATGAACCTTTGCCCAACCATTCGTTGTACCAGTCTTCGGCCAAACCTTTTAGCGAGATAAAAATTAAGCATACAGGCTAGAAAATCGGCGATTGCTATATAAAGAATGCCCGTTCCAAGCCCAAAGAGCGCTCCAGCCAAGATGGAATAAAGGGTACTGGGTATGGCAGGGATGACAATACTGAGGGATCGTAGCCCGATGAGGGCAATAGGAGCCAACAGACCTAATCTAGTGATGGACTCCCGTATCGTTTCTGGATCCAAACGATTGGTTAGTAAGACGGAGAGCGCTAGGATAAGCAGTAAGAGAAAAAAAGGAAGGCTCTCTCTTGGGTCTCTAGATGAATGCGCTAGCAGACTTGAGGGTGGTAGCGTTCTGTCTGATTCAAGAAACCTTGTGCCTGGAGGATAATACAATTCATCTCTAAGAATCCAGCCGGTTTGCTGTTGCAAATACTCATGGGTGCTAAGACCTAGGCTTTTGGCTGTTGCTGCAACAGTTTTATAGTCTAAGCCCAATTGCTCACAAAGCTCTCGTTGTCGGATCCCTTGTGGTAGTTGCATAACTTTGCAGAGAATATATTAAGATATACCTTTAAGCATTATATGTCATAAAATGAAATTCCGAAGCGGAAATTATTTTCTGGCTGAAAATGATTCCTTTTTAAGAATTTAAGAATATTAACAAGAGCCTTAAATCCTGCTTCCGGCAAAGGTTATTTCATCATGATTCTATGTATTGCAGATGTTCTCAATTCAGTAGAGTTAAGCAAGATCGCAGAGCTATTGAATCAAGCGGAATTTATCGATGGAAGAGTCACAGCAGGATGGAATGCAAAACTGGTTAAAAATAATACCCAGCTATCCAAGGGATCCCTTCAAGGACGAAGAGTGCAGGATATTATCACTGCGGCTCTGGCTCGTAACTCGCTGTTCCAATTGGCAGCTCGACCTAAAATCATTCATCCCGTCCTGGTCAGCCGCTACGAAGTAGGTATGTCCTATGGGATCCACACAGATGATGCCGTGATGTCAACCCAACAACAGTTGATGCGATCGGATATTTCTTTCACTTTGTTTCTGAGCCCTCCAGAAGCGTATAGGGGAGGAGAATTAATCATTGATAGTACGGAGGGGGAACGAGCCTACAAATTGCCTGCTGGGGCGATGATCCTCTACCCCTCATCAACGTTGCATCGAGTAGAAACCATTACGATGGGGATCCGTTTAGCAGCTGTGGGTTGGATTCAGAGCCTAATCAGAGATCCCCAGGAAAGAGAGGTTCTCTTTGATTTGGAAACAGCCCGGCAGCAAATTTTTCAAGAACTGGGCAAAACGCGCAGCTTTGATCTTCTCTCCAAGGTTTATGCCAACCTCCTGAGGAAGTGGGTGGATTTGTAACCTCTAGAGACTGCGGAGGAAATAAATCAAAGCTTCCCTTTCTTCAGCAGTCATGTTCCGAAAGGCTTCTCGTGACCTTTCTGCCTCTCCCCCATGCCAGAGAATTGCTTCTTCCAAGTTGCGGGCGCGGCCATCATGCAAATAGCCGGAATAGGGCAAAACAGTCTGAGATAAGCCAATCCCCCAGAGGGGCGGTGTACGCCATTCCTTGCCTGTTGCTGCAAAGTCAGGTCGATGATCTGCCAGTTCTTCCCCCATGTCATGCAACAGCAAGTCTGTGTAGGGATGAATGATCTGGTTTTGCAAAGCGGCTATTTCGTGGCTCCCGGTGCGCAGTTGCGGCAGATGACAAGCGGTACATTGGGCTTGGGCAAAAAGCTTTTCACCCTGCTGCACCGTAGGATCCCGCCAGAGGGTACGAGCCGGCACAGCCAGGGTTTGCACATAAACTGTTGTCGCTCTCAAAGTTGCTTCATCAATGTCATGGCTACCATCGGCGGCTGGAAACAAAGGATTCGTTACGCCCATGTCGTTGACATAGGCAGCAGCAGTTTGTTGTTCAAGATTGGGAGTATTGGCTTTCCAGCCAAAGCGTCCAAGTGAGATTTTCTGATGGACAGCATCCCAAACAAAATTGGGTCGCCCAGAAATACCATCCTGATTCACATCCTCAGGATCTGCCTGGTGCAGCAGCTCCGCTTCTGGAATCGCCTCCAATAACCCAACCCCAAAAACTGGCTGAGGGATCCGTAGGGAGAGCAAAACATTGTCAATGGACTGACTTTCTAGAGTGTAGAGATTAACTTCTGGAAAGCGAAGCGAGTACGTTGTTCCATCTCCATAGTGGCCCTTCAGCTCCCGCCAAGTCAGTTCTACTTTGGCTTCGGGTCGATAACCCCGAATCGCCTTTTCCTGGACTTGCGTGCCGATACCGGGTACGGGAGGAGTGTTACTGTTCGGGGCCATCACCTCCCAACCCCAGGGACTAGGGACGGGATCCCGCTCCTCAAGGGACTGAAGCTGGCTGACTCGCACCACTCGCTGTCCTTTTTCGGCTAAGCCACGGCCATTCTTAAGATGACAACCGGCGCAGGAGTTGTTGTTGAACACAGGCCCCAAACCCGGATTGACGGGAGCCGGAGCGGCTACAAAACGAGCCTCAAAGGTAATGTCTCCCATTGCGTGTAATCTGGCCCAGCCGGGAGACAGGTTGGGGGCAGGTTGCTCGTAGGCCGTAGAGGTGCGATTCCAGACAGTTGTTTCTCCACCTGCTCGGGGGGGCAAGGGCTGGGATCCACTATGGGAAACCAGAAAGCACCCTGCCAGTAGGGATCCCATCACCAGCATCAGGATCCGCACCCTTCGATACCTGTGCCAGAACAGAGAGAGAACCATGGTCAGCCCTGAGCAAGAAAACACTTGACAAGCAACTCGGCCCTATTTTCGGCAAGCCTAGGTTAACAAATGGCTCTAATAATGCAACTGATTCTTAATAAGTAATTCCATGTTGGCTGCAGCGCCCTACGGCTTTTGGTTTCTGCTCTGTGGCTAGATCGGATCCCTAGGTGTCCAATCCCCCCAATGCCATAGGGGATCCCTGTTCCAATGGGAAGTTGAGACCATGGACAGTGCCATCTTCCACTTTTTCTAGCCCCCCCTACAGGCACAACCTTCCCACACCGCTAAGAAAACCTTAAAAGCTATCAGTTAGTCATAGCCTAGAGGTATCCTTCTTATTAGAAAAATTTCTTACTAAGGAGTTTATACTATGGTAGCTACAGCATTATCGGCTCAAGACCTCTTCAGGGAAGCTTTTGAAAGTCGCTACACCTGGGATGAGTACTTTCCCGGCTACCAAGCACAGGTCACCTATTGCCCCTCAGGCTGTGATCAGGGGCCCTCGTTTCAGGGTCAAGTCAGTATTGATCAGCAAATGAAAATCAGTGTGACGGGCATTGAGGATGACTCAGCTCGACAGTCGGTGCGAGAGCAGATGTGGGAAATTATGGTTCACCGAGTTCGCCATTCTTTTGATCAAGAGCATGGAAACCACACCTTTAGTTACGGGGATCCCCAAGAAGATGGCAAGGTTGAAGTCCTGGTTCAGGGTTTATCGGCAACAGATCGCTACTGGGTGAAGGATAGACACATTCAGATGGTTCATCGCCACTTCCATGACCGAGTCATTACTATCCTGGTGCAGAAGTTTTACGATGCCGGCGAAGGCTATCTTCCGATTCACTATACTGCTGAGTACCAGGATCTAAACTCAGGAGCTAAGCTTGGTTCCATGCTAGTCTACGAAGATCAATATCGGCGATTTGGGAATTATTGGATTCCTATTAAGCGGAAGATATGGCGAGAGGATTCAGAAGGTACTCGATCCGAGCCAGAAGTTTTTCAGTTTTCTGAGATTAGGTTGATATCTGAGCAGGGTGAGTAAAAATCGACAGGCTCTCCTGGATTGAAAATGACGGCAACGGAAGATCTGGATGTTATAGCCCTTTCGTTAGTCACCTAGCACGGGGGAATCCCCTTCGCGACAGCGGTGCGGAGCACTCTAGCTCTTTCAAAATAGGGTAAGGACACAACTGTTGTTGTAGCAAACCCACGTTCACTTTAGGGATGCGGAGCATTAAAGGGCTGTAACGCCTAGTAGGGTAGGGATCCCAATTGCTTAACTTGTCTAGTCTGCTGCATCTCCAGAAGAGCCCGTCGGTGAGTCATTGGAGGCTGGCAAGTATGACCGATAAACTGGACATGAATAAGGCTCCTGGGCATCAAGTGTTGGCAGCTGCCGGTAAGAAAGCTCTGCGTCCAGGAGGCTTTGGCGCTACTGAAAAGCTGCTTGAGTGGGCAGATTTTCATGCCGATCAAACTGTACTAGAATTTGCGTCTAGCTTTGGCTACAGCGCGATTTCATTGGCTAAGCGTTACGGTGTTCATGTGGTTGGAGTAGAGCAAAATCCTGATAGTGTTGCTCGTGCTGAAGCAAATATTGCCAAAAGCGGTTTGGCTAAGCAAGTTGAGATCTTCCAGGGAGATATCCTTCACCTAGAACAGATAGCGCAGATCTCGGAACAACAATTTGATTATGTTTTAGCGGAAGCTATTCTAACCATGCAGTCTGATGCAGCAAAGGCTACGCTTCTAAAAGGGATCTACAATCGTCTCAAGCCTGGCGGTCAGTTACTTATCCACGAACTACGAGTTGAAGGTGAACAAATCGATGAAATCCGTCGTGATTTATCAGCCACGATTCGTGTCAACGCTTGCCCATTATCTACGAACGGATGGTCGCACCTTGTCCAAGAGACCGGTCTCATCATCGAAAATCTTGATACCGGCCCTATGATGTTGCTCAATCCCTATCGCATCCTTAAAGAAGAAGGTATCTTGGCACTTCTCACTATGGCTTGGCGTATGCTCACTAGACCTGCTCTTCGGCGACGTATTCTTTCGATGCGAGCAACCTTCGTTCGTCACAGCAGCAACCTTGGTTATATTGTGTTAGCAGCACGGAAACCTATGTAGCCTATGACTCTGTCACTCATCTCACCAGAAACGGCATTTCTAAGCCTAAAAGATCATATCTCTTATCCAGAATCAGGTGTGTTGAGCAAAATAATCTGGAAAACTGAAATGTGTCAGCACGGAGTCAGCTGCCAACCCTAAAGTGAACGCGGGTTTGCTACACCAACAATTGCTGCTCTAACCCATTTCCAAAGGGCTTTAGGAATGTAGGAATGAATTCTGTGCTGGATGACTAGTGTTGCTCTATGGGCCGCCAAGACCCTCCGGGTCGTGCGGTTCCCGGCAGGGTGCCGTAGGCATAGCACGATGGGTGTTGGCATTCGTGGAATGTTCCGTGAGGAAAGCCTGTCGGAGACATACACGCGCCAGCGTACCCTTGCTGCAAAGGGCTGTACTTCCGTGTTGTCGGTTCTGCAGCAGGGACTAGCAGCATCGGAACACCAGGAGTTTACCCAACAGCAGGCTGCCGTCACGGATCCGCAATGTCTCTGGCTTTATTGCTGAAAAAGTGGAAGAATCCGTTGGGCAAAAGTATCATGGGCACGCAAAATCTGGTCTTGAGCAGTAGTGATTTTGGCGCGAGCCTGGGGATCACAAAGGCTTTTTTCTATTGGGGCAGGAATCTCAGCTAGGGCTGCCGCTGCCTGCTGAAACTGCAACTGAATTTCGGCATCTAAGGCAGGATCGATAGTTTTGACAAACTCGCTCAGACGGCTCTCCTGGACTTATGGTGATCAAGGATTACTAAGGCCAGAAAGCTGCTAATAATCTGGCTCTGAAGTTAGTAATGTTGGTAAACCCATACCCTTGTCGCTTGATTACCTTGATCCGGTTG
>NZ_JAFIRA010000072.1 GCF_022848905.1 Thermostichus vulcanus str. 'Rupite' | reverse complement strand
CGCCAGTCGCTTAGCGTGCTCTTTACGCTGCCTGCTGACCTTCAGTTCATGTCTAGCTAAACGTTGACGGGCTTTCACCCGATTCTTGGAGCCTTTAGCCTTTCTGCTTAAGCGTCGTTGCAAGCGTTTCCGCCTAACCTGACTCTTCTTGTAGAACTGCTGTATAGGCTCATGATGACCGTTGCTATCGCTGTAGAAGTGCTCCAGCCCCATATCCAGCCCTACGGCTTTTCCAGTGGGCTGACGCTCTACCGTCACTTCAACGGACACAACAAACTGCACATAGTAACCATCAGCACGCCTGACGATTCGTACCCGTTTGATTTGCTCAGGTTGGTAGAACCCCAAATCGTAGGTACCAATCAGCCGCACTACCCCAATCTGGAAGCCATCCGTGAACTGGATGCGCTTGAACCCAAGCAACTTCCAGCCTGAGGTTTTGTACTCCACAGACCGAGCCTGTTTCTTAAACTTGGGATACCCAACGGGTCGGATCCCTTGTTTACAGTTGGCATAGAACCTGGAGATACTCGACCAGGCCTGCTCAGCACTGGCTTGTCGCGCTTGAGAGTTGAGCTTTTTTGCCCACTCAAACTCACGAGCTAGCACTTTGCAGTATTTGTTGAGGTCGTACTCATTCTTGCCTTGCTCATCCATCCAGAGACGCAAACATTTGTTCCGCACAAACTGTGCAGTCCGAATAGCCTCATTGATGGCGGCGGCTTGAGCGGGTACAACCCTGGCCTTAAATTCCAATACTCTCATACTTTTATGGTGACACTACCAGCCTAATTCCGCCTTATATCCCATCCCTAAAGGGGATGGGATATAAGGCGCTTTCTATAATTGGGAAACGCCATCCTGGCTATGGCGGACATCCTTTTCGAGAGCTTGCACACAGCCATGCTGGAACACGATATAGTCATCATCGGCGGCGGGCTAGCCGGTTGTCGGGCCGCTTTAGAAGCCTTGCGACGGGATCCCGGCCTGAATCTGGCACTGGTGGCCAAAACCCATCCGATTCGCAGTCATTCGGTAGCGGCACAGGGAGGAATTGCGGCAGCCCTGAAGAATGTCGATGAACAGGATTCTTGGGAAGCCCATGCTTTCGATACCGTCAAGGGATCCGATTATCTGGCGGATCAAGATGCGGTGGAGATCCTCACCCAGGAAGCACCGCAGGTGATCATCGATTTGGAACATTTGGGGGTGTTGTTCTCCCGTTTGCCGGATGGTCGGATTGCCCAGCGGGCCTTTGGGGGCCACAGCCACAATCGCACCTGCTATGCCGCCGATAAAACCGGGCATGCCATTTTGCACGAGCTGGTGAATAACCTAAAACGCTTCGGGGTGAAGCTCTACAGCGAGTGGTACGTGCTACAGCTGATCCTGGAGGAAAACCAGGCCAAGGGTGTTGTGATGCTGGAGCTGGCCACCGGGCGGCTGGAGGTGGTGCGGGCTAAGGCGGTGATGCTGGCCACCGGCGGTTACGGGCGCATTTACAACTCCACCTCCAACGATTTTGCCTCCACAGGGGATGGCATGGCAATGGTGGCGCGGGCTGGGTTACCACTTCAGGATATGGAGTTTGTGCAATTTCATCCGACGGGGTTGTATCCGGTGGGGGTGTTGATCTCAGAGGCGGTGCGAGGGGAAGGGGCCTATTTGATCAACAACGAGGGGGAGCGCTTCATGGCTACCTATGCCCCCAGCCGCATGGAGCTGGCACCTCGGGACATTACCTCGCGGGCAATTGTGACGGAGGTACGGGCGGGACGGGGAATCGGCGGGAAAGACTATGTTTACCTAGATTTGCGCCATTTGGGGGCCGAAACCATTCACAGCCGGGTGCCCTTTTGCTGGGAAGAAGCCCATCGCCACTTGGGCATTGACGCGGTGGTGGAGCCCATCCCAGTGCGACCTACGGTGCATTACTGCATGGGCGGGATCCCGGTGACGGTCGAGGGTCAGGTGTTGCGGGATCCGGAAACGGTGGTACGGGGGCTCTTTGCTGCCGGTGAAACCGCCTGTGTCTCGGTGCATGGGGCCAATCGCCTGGGGAGCAACTCCCTTTTGGAGTGCATTGTTTACGGGCGACGGGCGGGGGCAGCGCTGGTGGAGGCGGTTAAGGGGCAGTCTTTGCCGAAGCTGGATGAGGGATCCCTGCTAAAACAAGCTACGGAAAGGATCACCAGCCTAATGGAACGACCGGGGGATAGCCGTATTGATGCAGTCCGGCGGCAATTTCAGGATTGCATGACCACCCACTGTGGGGTTTATCGCACTGAAGCCCTGCTTCAGGAAGGGATCCGGCAACTGCAACAGATCCGTCAGCGCTACGACCAACGGCTGCGGCTGGATGATCAGAGCAAAGTTTGGAATACCGAGCTGATCGAGGCCCTGGAGCTGGATAACCTGATCACGGTCGGATCCCTGATCCTGCACAGCGCCCTGGAGCGGCGGGAAAGTCGCGGATCCCATGCCCGGGAGGACTATCCCCAGCGGGATGACCAAAAGTTCTTGTGCCACACCTTGGCCGCCTTTCGAGAGGGATCCCCCCACATCAGCTATCGCCCGGTGGTGATCACCCGCTTTACCCCGCAGGAACGGAAGTATTAACGCTTCACCCAAGCGCTTGTGATTTCCAGAATCGCGTCGATCTGCACTTTGCGCACCATCCGGTTTAGGGTTTCAGCCAAAGATTGATGCTCTGGTGGAATTTGGGCGATGAGCTGATTCATACGGCGGTTACTGAGGCTGAGGGCCGCTTTGTGAAACTGGGTGATCCAATCGGGCGACATCACCTGTAGGGTTTCACGGCTGAGGGGATCCGGTTCTGGAGTGGCGGGGGCAGTGGCGGCATCTGCTGCAGATTGATAGAGAAATTGTACCCCTAGCTGCTGTTGTAATGTCTCAAAGATGGTGCTTTCCCGAAAAGGCTTTAGGACAAACTGATCGAAACCTAGAGTTTCTGCTTTTTGGCGATCATGTTCAAAACCACTGGCGGAAAGCGCAACAATTTTGGTTTGACAACCGTTGAGATGGGCCTTGATCTGTTCGGTCGCCACAAACCCATCCATAACGGGCATACGAATATCCATCCAAATCAGATGGGGATCCCATTCTTGCCACACGTCGATGGCCTCTTGCCCGTTGCTGGCTTCACGAATGCTAAAGCCGATTCCCTCCAATAACTGCCGTAAGACCAGACGATTGTCGGGATGATCATCCACCACCAACAGGCGATAGCTGGGTTGTCCGGGGGCTAATCCAATCACTTTCTGCTGAGCAGCGGCGACCGCGAAAGATGGCTCATCTGCTACTTTCACAGAGATGCTAAAGCGGAAGGTGGATCCCACTCCCTTCTGGCTGGTTACGGTAATATCGCCCCCCATCAGTTGCACAAACTGACGACTAATGGTCAGACCTAAACCCGTACCTTCGCTCACTTTTTTGCTGGTGTCCGTTTGCACAAAAGCTTGAAACAACATGCCCAATTCTTCTGGGGTCATGCCCAAGCCGGTATCGCTAACCGCAAACTCTAACTGCACGGGATCCACTCCCGCTTCAGAAGTACGCTGTACCTGCACAGCAACGCTACCTTCAGAGGTAAACTTAATGGCATTGCCAACCAAGTTAATGAGAACCTGACGCAACTTTTTCTCGTCGGCAATAATCACTCTAGGGAGCTGGGCATCTTGCTCGAACATCAGTTGGATCCCTTTGCCTCGGGCACGAATATCGAGCATTTCCCGCAGCACTTTCAGAGTTTCGTGAAGATCAAAGGGATCCTCTTGTAAAACCAGTTTTCCAGCCTCGATCTTGGCCATGTCCAAAACATCGTTGATTAGCCCCAACAGATGTTCGCCACTGCGATTGATAGTGGAGAGAGTTTCCCGTTGTTTGTCCGTGAGCTTGGGATCCCGTGCCAATAGTTGACTAAAGCCAATAATGGCATTCAAAGGGGTGCGCAACTCGTGGCTCATATTGGCTAGGAAGGTACTTTTTGCCTGATTGGCAGATTCGGCTTTTTCTTGAGCTTGTTTGAGTTCGGTGATGTCGGTGCCCACCAAAAGCACACCAATGTCTCCATTGGGCAGGAGCAAAGCTCGCTTGACAAACTGTACCCAACGCTCTTCACCTCGTTCATTAACCTGAATCGCGGGGGGGATTAACAGCTCCTCTCCACTTTCTAGAACCTGATTGTTCTCAGCAACAATCTGCTCCCAAAAATCGCTAAAGCGGAGGGATTCATTGGCTCCTAGCAAGCTTTCTCGATCTACGGATCCGTAATAAAAATGTCCATAGGCACGGTTGATGAGTTGGGTGCGATGTTGGTGATCGCGCACCACAATCAATTCAGGCAGGGTATCCACCAACTGGTTCAGAAATTCCGCTTGCAGTCGGGTTCGTTGTTCAGATTCTTTGGTTTGAGTGACATCTTCTAATAGGGCTAGGCCCAGTTTAGGGATCCCGGCCTCATCCCGGATCAGCGTCACGAAGGCCTGTACCCAGATTAGCTCCCCATCTTTGCGAATACACTGTTTTTCTAGGACATAGGAGTTTTTCTTGCCGGAAATTAACTCCATCCATTCCAGATCATCCAAAGGCAGGTAATCGGGATGGGTATAGTCTCGATAGGTGACAGATGTGAGTAATTCTTCTTGGGTATAGCCCAAAATAGCGCTGAGAGATGGGCTTGCTTTGATGGGTTGACCCTCCATATCCTCCAGCACGATTCCCAGAGGGGCGTTCTCAAAAATGGCTCTAAAGATGCCTTCACTAGCGGCCAGTTCACGGGTTCGCTCCTGAACTCGCTGTTCCAGCTCCACATTGAGCTTCCTTAGAGCGGCAAAAGAACGCTGCAACTGCCCAGACATTCGATTAAATGCCTGTGTGAGCATCTCAATTTCTGCAATATTGCTACGTTCTTGCACCAGCTTTAATTGACCTTGAGCAACGGCTTCGCTGGCTTGGCTCAAGTGCTGAATCGGTCGGCTGATGCGATGGCTCAACCACAAACCAACCCCTACCATAAGTGCTGTCAACAGAAGACTGAGCCCCAAGGTTTGACGTTGCCCAGCCCAAATGGGCCCAAAAATCTCCTGCTCAGAAAGCATGACTACAGTGACCCAATCCAGACCACGGGTATCGCGCAGGCTGCTCAAACCGAGAACATACCGCTGCCCGTTCCAGTCCAAATTCACTCGACCCACTTGATTAAACTCACTGGGTTGGATCCCTTGCGCCCGTAGCAGAGGTAAGATTTGTCCGCCAACTGCAGCAAAACTTTTGCTCTGGCTGTCACCATTGCTGGAGACGGGTTCAGAAATAATTCCTTCAGAACTGGCCACTAGGTTTTCGTTCAAATCGAAGATAAAGGCTCCCCCAGATTCCCCAATTTTTAGGGCTTTCAAGTATGCCGTGATGTCGGTTAAAGAGAGATCGGATCCCACCACGCCCATCAACCCATCTGGGCCGTAAACCGGATAGCTGGCGGTAATTAACAACTCTCCAGTACTGGCAGAAGGGTACACCTCTGTCCATACAGCAGTACCGGAGGCCAGCGCCTTCTGAAACCACGGGCGTAAGCGGGCATCATAAGCATCTGTGGTGGGTTGCAGGGATCCCAAACGCTGACCGCGTTGATCGGCGGCGTAGTAGGCGCGGTTGAATTGCGTTGAAGCCTCACTGATCATGAACTGAATCGACCGGTTGGGTAGGCGTCTTGCCCCCACAAAGGCTCCATCTTCCACTCGCCCGTAATAGGCCCAGCTCAAGGTCGGGTATTCTTCCAGGATCCGAAAAAGATAGCGCTCTGTTGCCTCGTCCTCTGGGCGGATCCAACCCTCGTAGGCCCCCGCCGCCACCATTTGATTAACCCGATGGGGAATCCCGAGATAATTTTTAACGTTTTCTTCGATATCGCTGATGGTTTTCTCCAGCAAGCTATCGGCCAAATTCTCGGCAGCTTCTTGTCCTGAGCGAAAGGCTAGATATCCGACGGTGGCGGTGGTTACAGCGGTCAAGGCCGTAAAAGGCACCATCAATACCCAGATCAACCGCAGTCGCCGTTTGGGAGTGGCAGCTTTGCTCATAGTTGTTCAGGGTTGTTCAGGATCCAGTCCCAGTTCACGTAAGCGATCCTCCAGCACCATAATCCGCTCTAGGTACTGTTCGGCCCGTTTCCGCTCTAAATCCCGTTGCAACTTTAGAGAAACACTGCGTTGCTGTTCCTCTTCATCCCGTTGCTGCCAGCGCTCTTTTTGCATTTGCAGCTCTTTTTGCAAATAGGCATTGTTCAAATGGGTCTTGACGCGGGCTAGTACTTCTTCTGCTTGAAAGGGCTTGCTGAGATAATCGACACCCCCCACCTGAAAAGCCTTGACCTTATCGAACACATCGCTGAGGGCGCTAATGAAAATGATGGGAATATCCCAGGTGGCCTCATTTTTCTTAATTTGCTCACACACCTGATAGCCGTCCATCTCCGGCATCATGATGTCCAGCAAGATCAGATCCGGTGGATCGGCTTCCACCGCCCGCAACGCCATAGAACCATTGATGGCTCGACGCACCTCATACCCCTGCTCAGAGAGCAACTCATCCAATACATCCAAGTTTTCCAGGGTGTCATCCACCAGTAGGATAGTGCCCTGTGAGTCGGCGCTTTGCACGGGTCGGATCCCCCACCACTGTTCTTTCACATGGTACCGCAGCTGAAAATAAGGCTGTATCAGTGTTTACGCTTTTTCTTCGCTCAGGGGCACGTTCATTTCATCTCATTAAGGAAACTTTAGGCTCTAAGCCAAGTTTTATACTAATAAATATAGGGGCTAGATTCCCTGCTCTTCAGCGGGCATGAGGGGAGAGAAAAAGGCCGTTTCTCGGTTTCGGGGGATGGGTATGAACACCCTTGTCAACAAAGCTCCGATTGTTCCCATTCTAACCAGTGGGCAGTGGATGCGCTTGGAAAGTGAAGATGGCAGACCCGTAGGTTTGATCATTCGTCGTCGGTTTATGGCGGAGTTGGTATTGCCTGGATCCCTGGTGGGTGGCCCCATCGATGCTCGTGATTATGTGCAGTTGATCCCACTTGGGCCAGTACGGTTTACCTATCCCAATCAAGTTTCGGTTTGGAAGCAAGCTCTTCGTCAACGGTTGCAAGGATTGAGCTGGCACGGCCACCTGCTGCAGGAACCTAAGGCTTGTCGCAGAGCTGCTCACCTTTGGCAGGTCTTGCAGAGCCATTTTGCCCCCGAACTCCTCAAATCTCTGGATGATGAGGTCTTGGCTCAAATTGCTGGGGTTTTGCCCTCTACTTTTCATGCCATTCGCTACCCTATTGCTGCCAGGGATCCCCTCGTTCACGCCTCTTTGCAGCGACAGGCCAGTTAGCTGACTGTTTCCGTGCCTCCAAAATGGCGAACTTGTATCCTCCTTAGGTTGTGCTGATTGGCAACTCAGACGCCGCCGATACCCGCGCGCTGGCAGCAGTCGTTTTGAAACCATCTTCTTTCTCATCGAGTGATTGTGTTGGCATCTTCTGGAGAAGAATCACCACCTATGCCCTCACCACTCTTGTAGGAAGGGAACCCATCCGCATATGTGTGTCAGAATGATGCTTGCCGGTTTCCGGTGACTGAGCCTGCGGATCTTGACGAGAGGAGCACATGATAAGTGGTGAACTCCTGTTCATTCTCCTGTTTTTCGTCCTTCCTCTCGTCATTGTCGGGTTGACAATCTTCGGTTTCATCCAGCGCATGTATCACTTCCAGGAAATCCTGGCGAACGGCGTTGAAACGGATGCTCTGGTTGTGCGCAGGTATCGCCGTTCATCCAGCTTTGGCAACCGTCATCGACTGGTCTTTGAGTATCGTGATGTCACCGGGAAAGTCCATCGGAAAGACGAAGCGGTCTTTCCTTCAGAGTACGATCGTTTGCACGAAGGCGATACCTTTCGTGTGGTGTACTCGGCAAAACGTCCCTACATCTGTACAACCAAAGAAGCTGTCGATCAGTCGCGTGCAGCGCAGGCGCGTGAAGCAGAAAAGTAACGCGACCGATCAGCGAATGAACCGTAAGCGATAATCGCTTGTATCGCTCAGCGCACAACGAGCGGCAGAAACGTAAGTGCTCTCAGATTAGGCGCTTGGCTGCCAAATTCGAAGACGATCGCAACATCAATCCACTGGGTAAGGGATCCCTTCTGGGGAAACCCCAATAGGGAAGTTTGTCTTTGCTTTTATCCGCTCGCGGTCCTCGGCGGTTAGAGGCTTGTCTCTGTCACGGGCTCTGACCTCTTTTCTGTAATCTGTAGGCTCTGTGGGGTTTTCTGCGGGGTTTGTTTCCGGTGGCATAGTTAAACCTCATATTCTTCCAAATAAACTGTAGCTTTCTTGGCGATGCGCTCCACTTTAATGACGTAGAACGTCTGCCCCGGAGGATATAAAAACTCCTTCTCCCCCGGATGGCGGGAGTTCCAATCCTCGACCGCCCCGAAGGACGATAGTGCTCCGCACGGCGCAGAGCGCCATCGCAACTCTCTGAGTATTGCTTGGTCATGGGGATGGTGTTCCAATCCTCGACCGCCCCGAAGGACGATAGTGCTCCGCACGGCGCAGAGCGCCATCGCAACTCTCTGAGTATTGCTTGGTCATGGGGATGGTGTTCCAATCCTCGACCGCCCCGAAGGACGATA
>NZ_JAFIRA010000071.1:2044-8809 GCF_022848905.1 Thermostichus vulcanus str. 'Rupite' | reverse complement strand
TGAGTGTGGTGGTGACCCGTTTCATGGGGACTATTGTATGTACTATTTCTGTTGCTGAATAAATTCAGCCTGTGCGCTTATATCCCCCGGTTAGAAACCGGGGGCTTTACGCTGCTTTTCGTAAACTCCCCTCCGCCGCTACGCTGAGCGGAGAGCTTTATCCCAATTCCCACCCGTCACAGAACAGCTAAGTTTCGGAATAAAGTGCTCCGCACCGCCCAAAGGGCGACCGGGCAAGTTTACAGTTGCCCCAAGCGCAGCAATCACAAGAGCGGCATTATGGCCTGCATCAGAATAGGGGCAGAAGATCAGCTCCCAACAAACTGAATACGGAAGGGATCCCTGGGAAGACTGTAAATAGAGAAATAGGGTCGGTTCCCAGAAGAATATGTTATCCTGCCGGGCAAAATAACCTGTGCTCTCCGAAGAACTAGTGTAATATTAGATACATGTGGATACACTTACTCCTGCCTGGCAGCCTTCATCACTATGGTAGTCTCGGATCCCCTTAGCTTTGCCGTGCAGGAAATGCAGCAGGGCGGGCATGCAGACCGAGTCAAGAAGCTCGTTTATTTCACCTGCACCAGCACTTGGGAAAGTGATGCCCATAAGTTGAACCAAGTGGACTTAAAAAGTCTACTGGAGCAGCTTTGCCGCGAGCACACTACTCTGGAGTCCTTGGGACAGCGCTTTCGGGAAGCGATTAGCCACATCAACAAAAAGGCAGAATATGCCCGCATCGCCAAGATGGTGCTGAGCAAGCTGCAACCCTTCTACCAGAGGCAGTCTCCTCACGATTCTGGCACTCCTGCCTCAGCCGCTGGGGATCCCCCCATTTGGGTTGCACCCCAACCGACTCTACCGCTGGGCTATGGAGGGATGCAACTGCAGAAGCAGGACTACGATCCCTTCGAACTGAGGGCAGGGGTGATGCGGCAAACCAGTCCTCTGCGGGCCAAGTTGGTGGCCTTTACGGCTCTACATCACAAGTTAGAACCCAATCTACAGGGGTTGGCGGCTCTACGACGTTATAACCTCGACGACCTGCTCAAGGAGCTTTACGATGCCTGCAACTCCCCTGAAGAACTGGAGACGCGACTGAAACAGGCCGTGCAGCAGTTGGAGGAGCCGGAACAGGATGGCCAAGCGGCCAATGCCTTGCTGCAAATGATGAAACCCCTCTACGTTTACTTGCCCCTCGAATCCTCCCCTAGCAGCGGCTTGGCGGCTGAAACCCCATCAGGAGATCTGGATTGGCTAAATGGAGAGACCGCTGGTACCAGTCGGATCACCTTGGTTGAGCCCTGGGCTTCAGACTACCTGGATGGAGGCGAGCCGCTTGACCCAAATGATCCCTATCTCAGCGCGGATGCCTGGCCTGAAGCGTCTTTTGCTCCACCCCCTGCTGCTCCAGAACCCGTTACCCCCACCCCCCCACCGTCTCCTGCCAGCCGCCCCCGCTTTGTCACGCCCCCGCCCATCCATCTGCACCAGCTACCGGAGCGCTCACGGCAGTTATTGGATCGCAGCGCCAATTCCCTCATGGCCACCATCGAAAACACCCTCAGTGAATTGGGCAATGCCCTCGATGAACGGCTTCAAGATGAAGATCCGGCACAATATCTCGCCCTGAAACACCAGGTGCTGCGCGGCCTCCTCAGGGATGTGGAGGGATCCGCCGTGACATTTATGGCCATTTTGAAAAAGCTGGAACAATCGGAACGTCGCCTGATCCAGCCGGATCTGCCGGAGGTGGTGACGGAGGTGCCTAGCGATTTCGAGGATCCCTATTCCGCGTTGCGGCAAGTGTTGGCCACCAGCGAGCTGACTCAACAAAAGCCGCAGTTGGAGCAAGAGGTGATGCGCTTGGTACGCCGCAACATTAGCTCGATCAAAGTCGGCATCGAAAATGCCCTGAGCGAGTTGGGCAATGCTTTAGATGAGCAGTTTCAAACCCATAACCTCGAAGAAGCCCTGTTTTTGAAATATCAGGCTTTGCGTACCTTTTTGCATGAAATCGAAGAGATATCCTCTAAATTTGCCACCCTGCTAGATCGCATGGAAGAGGCGGAGCGTCGTCTGTTTGGGCTCACTTGAGGGCTCCCTTCCCTGGGTTTGGCGAATCAATCCAAATCCCCAGTCCGATACCGTGCCCTATTCCCAGTAGCAGCCAACTGAGTCCCAACCCGATCGACCCCAACATGTCCACGAATGGGGAACCTCCTGCTATACGCGTTGGCGAAGCCGCTGCTTTACAGCTAGCGTTAGCGGGATGAGCGTCAAGCACCTTGCACAGCAAGCAAGATAGAATAAGGCCAGCAGCCCTTGCTCAATTGCATCTGGATTGATTTGGATTGGGGTTGACCGTGGGATCCTTAGGCTATGTTCGACAAACTGCTCTTTCCCATTGATAACTCGCGTGAGACCAGCCATGCCCTGCCGTTGGTGGCGGATATGGCGCAACGCTACCAAAGCCAGGTGTATCTGCTTTCGGTTTTGGATGATGCCGAGCTCAGCCCCGAACAGGTACAACAGGCACGACAAAACATTCAAACTTTGCTTAAGCAAACAGAGTCAGGTCTGCACCAAATTGGGCTGAGTAACGTCAAGAGCGAGTATCGGGAGGGGAAAGTGCCCTTCGTGATTTGTGATGTCGCTGATGAGCTGGAGATCGACCTGATCATTATGGGTTGCCGGGGGTTGAGCCTGTCTGGAGAAGGGCGAGATGACTCTGTGAGCAACCGTGTGATTAACCTCTCCCCTTGCCCAGTGTTGGTGGTGCCCTAGGTGGGAGGGATCCCATAGACGGTATTCTGAGATCCCATAGACGGTATTCTGAAGAGTACGTCAATGCTAGCTCTTGTCTAAGTCTCTAAATGTTGCCTTGTGTAACGACGAGGCTGCCTTCATTTGTCTCCCTAAAGAGGCTGCAGTACAACGAAGAGCGAGAGAAGACGAATCGTCATACGCAGCGGATTTCAGTTCCACCGTTAGGGATTGTCATGGAAAGTCGTGGCCACAATAAGTCCTCGCAGAAAACCTTTGAGGTAATGCGGAATTTCGCAGAAACCTACGCCAAACGTTCCGATACTTATTTTTGCTCGGATCCTTCGATTACAACGGCGGTGATTGAGGGTTTGGCCCTACACAAAGAACAGTTGGGAGCGCCCCTGTGTCCCTGTCGCTTTTATGAGGACAAAGAAGCAGAGGCCAAGGCGGGCTACTGGAACTGTCCCTGTGTACCGATGCGGGAACGGAAGGAATGCCACTGTTTGTTATTCTTAACCCCTGAGAATCCCTTTGCGGGTAGCAATCAAACCTTGGAAGAGGTGAACCTGGAGTATTGACCTCAACGTGAGCTCAAAGAAAGTATTGACATGACAAAAGTATTGACAAGGGATCCCTGGCAAAATCCAGCAGCAGGGAAGCCAATGAAGGTCGGAACGGTTGCAAAGCTCGATATGCTCGACGAGCCCTTTGGGGCAATACTGTCTTGATTATGTCTTGATTAGCAGCAAAGCTTGGGCTTAAAGTTGCAAAGCTCGATATGATCGAGGAGCCCTTTGGGGTTATTGACTCGCATGAGAAGGAAACGCTTTTATGACCGCCTCACTTGCTAACTTCCTCTGGAGCCTAGTTGCTGGTGCCGTGGTGCTGGGTGCTCTCTTCGGTGCCATTATCTTCGTCAGCCAAAAGGATAAGGTTCGTCGTTGAGCCTAAGCCCTTTTGGGTGGGATAGCTCCGACCGGCTCTACGGTGGCAAACTGCTAGGGCTCACTCTCTTTATGGGTTGGGGTGAGCCCTAGTGTTATCTATGCCTGGGTTTACCGGAATGATTCAGCAGCAGATGGGCGCTGGGCACGGCATAGAGGGCCAGGATGGTCGTCCCCCCCAAGCCACCGGCAATACAAATGGCTAAGGGGGGCCAAAACCCGGTGGCATCCAACAAAAGTGGAATAAACCCTACCAATGTGGTCAAGGTCGTAGCCACCACATGGCGGGTGGAACGGCCCACCACCTGTGTCACCGCCACAGGATCCACCTCCACCCGGATCTCTTCTTCAGCCTCCCCGAAGCGTTCCACGCTTTTTGACCCTGGGATCCGGCGCAGATCCTCTTGCAGGGTTTCCGCCAGCCGACTGAGCACCCCATAGTTGGGATCCCCCGGCAGATCCCAGACCAGCCCGACGATCAGGGCATTGGCGGAGATGGTGGCCACCTCCACCTCTGGCTCTGTGGCCGCTGTGGGCAAGCTGGGGATGGCATCTGAGGCTTTGTCCCGCACCCGCGACCAAGCGGCATCCACATTGGTGATGGTGTCCTTCAGCTCCACCTCGATCACCGAGATCCCCAGACGGGAGGTGGAGGTGAGGGTGTCGATTTCCTCTAGCTCCCGTAGCTGCTGCTCACCGGCAACAAGGCCAGCACCTCCGCCTCGTAGGCTTAGGATCCCACCTCCAAAGTTTGCCGGGATCCCTCGGGGGGCAGCAGATGGGTGGGCACCCCGATGCGGGCCTCCCAGGCTCCCGATTCCACCAAGCGCAGCACCGGCTGACCGGATCCCACCACCGTGCCCTCATCCACATGACGCAGGGCAATTCGCCCCGCAAACGGGGCGCGAATCACACTCTTGCTGAGGGCCACATCCAAGCTGGCCAGACTGGCTTGAAGCTGCTGTACCCGCGCCTGCTGAGCGGTAATCTGTTCCGGTCGAGTGCCCGTCTGCAACTCCTGATACTGCCTCAGGAGGATCTGCCGTTCATCACAGGTGTCTATACAGTACCCTTGGGAGCAAGGTATCGGCTACGCTAAGCTGTGGAGGTTGGATAGCCCGCTAGGATTATGGATGCAGCTGAAATTGCCGCTTTGAAAGACCGCATCAAACTAATCCGGGAGCGTCGACCGACGGTGGCCAAGCTTTTAGAAAAGCCCGACCTGGGTAGCTTGCGGGTGGATGTCAATCAAGCCCTAGAAGAGATTGACGAGTTACTCTATGAGTTCGACCAAACCTTCGGAACCGAGAGCTAGCCATTGATCAGCTCTCGCAGTTGCGCCAATACCTCAGCACTGTGACGAGAGGGATGCACGATGGGGTCAATCTCCCGCAGGATCCCCTCTCGGTCAATCAAAAAGGTGTTGCGCAGGGCTACATCCCCCATCCAGGAACCATAGGCTTCGCTAACCTTACCGTCTGGATCCGACAGCAATGGAAATTGGAGTCCCTCTGCCGAACAGAACCGTTCGTGGGAGTCCACGGAGTCGGCACTGACGCCCACAATTTGCGCCCCCATCGCCCGGAACTTGGGCAGATCCTGCTGAAAGCGGCGAGCCTCGATAGTGCAGCCGGAAGTGAAGTCGCGCGGGTAGAAGTACAGCACTACCCACTCACCCCGAAAATCTGCCAGGTGACGCAACTGCCCCGTTTGATCCGCCAACTCGAACTCGGGTGCAGGGAAGCCGATTTGAGGCAAAGGGGTGGTTCCCCACTGCGCCCAGGCAGGCTGAACACCACTGAGACCCACAAGCAAGCCCACAAGACTCAACATCAGGCTTAACCACCGCCAAACCATGCGCAATCCTTTAACTACCACCTGAACACCTCGTTCCTGAGCCTTCCACCTAGTTTACATAACTTTACGTTATGGGATCAGGATAGCCACTTACACAACAACAACTGGGGCGGCACCCCTAGCCACCGCCAGAGTCGGGAGGTCCGCTCAATCGGGATATAGCGGAGTTGGGCATAGAGCTGTCGAGCTGGAAAGTTATCTTCCAGGACGTGCAAATGCAAATTGCGGTAGCCCCACACCTGAACCACTCCTTCCGCACCCAGCAGAAGCTGACGAGCTACCCCCTGCCGCCGCCAACCCGGTAGAACCGCCAAATTGGAAAGATAGGGATATTTGCCATGGGCCATGGCTCGCAAGGAGATTTCTGCAGTACCCACCACACGGGATCCCACCGAAGCGGCCAAACAACAATAGTAGGGATCCCTTGAGCCCAGCCTTAGGCGCAAATCCTCACGAATGCCCAGCTTGCGAATCGGGTAGATCCAGCGTTGCAGCCCCAGCGGTGGATGGAAAACCTGAGTTAGCACCTCCGCCAACGGCTCCAAATCTCTCGGTGTAGCCGGATAAACCACAAGAGAAGGTAATACAGACCGAGAAGAGGCGCTCAATCATCAACCCTACGCATCTTTATTATTCTCGCAAACAACCTGCAAACAACTGGCAACCAAACAATAAGTGGCGGCCATCCAAACGGAGCCGCCACTAGCTTGATAGACTTTGACTGGTCTGACATTATCAATAGAACTCAAACCCAAGGAGAAAAGCCTCCCGACACGATGCGAACCAACCGCATCCAGATGGTATTCAGTTTTTTCAACCTGGAACTGATCCAAACAAATTGGCTCAACAATTTGGCCGATAAACAATAATCTGGCGAACTCAATCTCTGGCCTGATGCTCATGGGTACTGGCTTTAGATGCCAGAAGTCAGGATCCAAAGGTCTATGATGAACTTTCTAAATCGCTAACGTGACAGGCTGAGCCATCGATGCGATAGATATCATCCGTGATCGGCTGGTAACCGACCTCGACCAGATCTGACTTGGCAGGAGTAAATACGCGGATAATTGCTCTAGCAATCTTTGAGAGAAAAGCAAACATAGAAACCTCCTCAAGGCGAGAGTGGAACCATGAATTGCTAAAGCCCGCAGCTCTTACCACACTGAGCACAGATCCCGATTCACCAGAGTCTGCA
>NZ_JAFIRA010000071.1:0-1944 GCF_022848905.1 Thermostichus vulcanus str. 'Rupite' | reverse complement strand
TGCTCTAGCAATCTTTGAGAGAAAAGCAAACATAGAAACCTCCTCAAGGCGAGAGTGGAACCATGAATTGCTAAAGCCCGCAGCTCTTACCACACTGAGCACAGATCCCGATTCACCAGAGTCTGCAGGTTGAGGGCACCTGAACCCGATCATCGGCTTTCCAATTGTTATATCGATCATGAACGGAGACTCGAAATAGCCGATCGAGTTTATTGAACTGGCACAACCGCTTGTTATCACGGGATGGAGCGATCTCTTATCCAAAGCGGCTCATTGCAACAAACCCAACTGCTATCTGATTTAGCTCCCATGTCCCATTCAGAGGAAAACCTGTTGCAGGTACCAGATGCCCTGGTTGGCGAGACAGTCACGTTCTGGGCAAGTCTGTCGTCGCAACGGATCGGAAGTTTGGATCAAAGCGTTGGCCGACAGAGAATTTTGGGTTTGACCAAAGCGCAGAGTGGTGTCTCGCGTTTGAGATGAAGCTGAGATGTTATCCCCCTTCCTTGAATCACCACATCTATAATTTAACCTGCAGCTAACCTCTATACAATGGCTAGTAACTGTTCTTAACAGGTCAGATCATTCCTTTAATTATCCTTTTTATCTCGTTTCATCATAGTGGTTTCAAAGTGATTTTAGCGGCTCTCGGAGTTGGATCCCTTGCCTTTTTCCCAGCACAAAAGGCCTGTTTCTCTTCAGAAAAACAAGCCAGCTTAATTCCAAATTTAGGTCAAATGCAAGGAAATCCCCTACAGCTATCCTCTAGCTTCAGTCGTACACCGCTAGAAAAGGGCTCTTTGCATTCATCATAGAAAACTCAATCCAGCTACAGCCTGTTTTCAGGGTTAAGAAAATCTTAATTCCGGGTCTGGGAACGCAGAATCAGCAGGGAAAAGTAGGGGGGCTGGTAGTTCGCTAGCCTTTCCAGGGTGGGAAAGATGACTTGCTGAGGCCAGCCGGCCCAGACCACCAAGCTGGCCCGATTGAGCCAGGACTTTTCTGCCAACCACTGCCAGACTTGGGGGTAAACCGGGGCCACTTTCATCAGCACCACCACCTCTGCCCAGGCGCACGCCTGCTCCAAATCCTTGAGGGCAAACAGGGCGGGCAAAATCGCCAGTTTTTCCGACCCAAGCACCAACGGGGATCCCAGTAGGGCAGCGGCAGCCAGAGGAGAAGCTACCCCTGGAATCGCCTGAACGGATAAGTTGGGGATCCGCGCTTGCAGGGCCCGGGCAACATAGGCAAAGGTGCTGTAGAGGCCAACATCCCCCTCGCAGACAAAGGCGACATCTTCTCCCTGTTCCAGGGGTGGAGCCAATTGCTCGGCGGCAGCCCTCCAGGCAGCTTGCAGTTGATCCGGCTGGGTCACAAAGGGCAAGTGCAAAGGGATGAGGATGTGTTCCGGTTGCAGCCAGGGGCGAACGATTTGAAAAGCCAAGCCCGGTTGACCGGAGGAATTTTGAGGACAAGCCACCCACTTCACAGAGCGGAGGAGCTTGGCTCCCTTAACCGTCAGCCAATCGGGATCCCCGGCTCCAGCACTGATGCCCCAGAAGGTTCCCAGTCCCATTCCAACTTCAGCAACCTAAGGGAATGACAAGCCTAGGCAGGTTCTGCATTGTCGGTGCCTGCTGCTGTCAGGTAATCCAGGGCTTCTTGTAAAGAGCTACGCAACGAGAGAAATTTCTCCAATCGCACCAGTTTCACGGTTTGCGTAACCCGCGCATTGCTCACCACTTGGAAAATACCCGAATGGCTTTGCACCAGCTTGGCCAACTGCACCAAGGCACCTACGCCGGAGCTATCCACAAAATCAATCCCGGTCAAATCCAAAATGATGTTGGGGGATCCCTCTTCCAAATACTTCGTGACGACTTTACGAAAGACAGGCTCAGAAAACGCATCCAGAAGGCCAGTCAGGTGAAAGACCTGGCAGTT
>NZ_JAFIRA010000070.1 GCF_022848905.1 Thermostichus vulcanus str. 'Rupite' | reverse complement strand
GCGTTCACGGTTTTGAGTGGTATCTAAGCTTAGAACGCTGGCTCCCCCTTCATCTCTTCAATCTCCAAAACTACCGCACAGCAAGGCACCCAGCTATCTGTAAGCAGCTTTTGTCAGTCAATCAGCTTGCAAGGTGTGAGAGGGCAAATCCTTGTATTCAGGGAACAAGGTCTTTGAATGGCGCAGATCCCGTTTCTGTGAATAGAAATCAGGGCGAGCTTTCAATTCTGGTAAGTGGCAGACTAGCGGACAAGCGTTGATGTCACAGCGATTTTGCTCATACCAGTTGAACCGCTCTGCTAGTCGATAGTTGTATTGCCTACGACACAAGCCATCGGTCAATCGTGGCTTGCTGCTGCGGAGTCAATCGTAGTCGGTACTGGTAAGCGGTTCTCATGCTACCGTTGTACTGCAAGTATCGATAACACTGCGATACATGAAAAGTCTTTCTGTCCGGATTTCGGATATAGAAAAACAGCATCTGGATGAGTATTGTCGTCTTACGGAGCGAACCCAGAGCGATGTTTTGAGGCAATACATTAGAAGTTTGTCTATCCCTGGGGTATTGAACCCCATGCTCCAATGAGTTGCTGGCGCGAACGATAGTCCTGCAATTCTTCCCGACGCTATGCCTACGGCACGCGACGCGAACACCTAACGGGTAGAGCGCGGGGCTGCTTGCGGGAATAGCTCAAAACACGACGATTGATGGCTTTGACTGCAAACAGCTAGTTTAGAAGACTCTGAGTACCCTACCCGCACGCACGTTTCCACTGCAGCTCTGTGCGATGCAGAGACGAGACTGCGGTCTAGAGCATTCTTGAGAAGGGATTGAGGTTGGCTGGTTTGAGTCTGGTGCTCCGCACCGCCACGCGAACGGTAGGGCATAGCGGAATTGAAGCCTCTAGACAGAACGACCGCTACGTAGATCAAGGTCGATGTAGATCAAGGTCGATCAAGTAATGGGTGAGGACTACGTCCCGCTGTCGCGACTGGACAAGTTGGCTGGACTAAGGAGGAACCCCACGCTGGCGCGAACAGCATCGGGAGGATGTCAGTAAAGCGTCTTGGATGCAGAGGTTAGCAATTGCAGGGAAGATCCTGGAGCTGCTCAATGCGGGATGAGGATCCCTGAGAGTTCAATCAGTTGTTGGGCTGCTTTTGGATGGGGTAACAGCGCGATATTGGGCAACAGCCGACTAACTCCCAATACCTCAATCCCCACAGGCTGATTGTATTGGTCGTAGTCCACAATAAAGCCAGACTCTAGAGTATCGGTCTCTTCGATACGCTCATCCGTCAAGCGGATATAGGCGGCATCTACCTCAGCGTCATAGGTGAATTGCCTCATAGTTTGCCTCTCTTGCTGCGATCCAGATGAGCTGTCACCAATGTCCAGGGATCCGTAGTCCAATTGTAAACAACCCTCATAACCCTGCCATCCAGTGAAGGGATTGCTCGGAATGCCAGACGCAAGGTGGGATCCTGGGGATCCGGCTCTACAAGGGTAGGAGCTTCAACCGTTTCGATGACCCATTCCAGAGACAGATTTCTCCCTGAAAGTCTATCCAGAAAGTGTTGACTCAAGCGGTAAGGGTAATCTTGAGACATGAGTGACTGAGGAATCTGAGGCGATTAACCCTGTCCATCCAGGATTTGTCAAGGTTGCCTCCTGGCTAGGGTCAATGGTTCTCTCTGACTATCAAGGGGGTGGGACTACTTGAACTAAGGGGATCCCTGCTTGTCCTGAATGCGGAAGGGGAGTGTCCCCAAAAACGTTCGTTGCTATTCAGGGATGGGACTACGAGCTCTCCTCCAGCAGCTCCGGTGCGTCCCGTTACTGCGTTGCGTTCCTTCGTTCTTCTGCCAGGAGCTTCGTCGCGATGATCATCCGATCCTCAACTGTGGGGAAGTAGAACTGCCCATTCTGTCGGTCTGCTCTGATTTCGTTCTGCTATCGCCTTGACCTGCGCTAACCGCTTCCCGTCGGTAAAAGCTCCCAGTCCATCCAAGCGGTATCGCTTGCCCTGATGCTGGAAGGTGAGACGGATCCGTCCATTGTCGTTCTTGCCATCACTGCTCTCCCTAATCGTGGCTTAGGGAGGGTTTAGGGAGGCCCTAGGGGTCGTAACCACCATTCCTAGGTGGCCACTGCTCCTCTCTCTAACAAGAGGAGAGAACGATGAAACCCTCTGCTGGAGAGGGATTGAGAGATATGGAGCTTAGCGGATTCGAACCGCTGACCCCTTCAATGCCATTGAAGTGCTCTACCAACTGAGCTAAAGCCCCAACCTGCTTAACCCCAACTGAGAAACTGATCTCACGACGACAGGAACAGCCGTAGAAATTGCTTGGGGAAAAGCACCGGATATTTATCCTAAGAAGGTGTTGGATTCCTGTCAATAGCCCAGGAGCCAGACGTGGACATCTCCTGCGGCAGTGTCTGCTACCGGAGAGACCCAGCGGGTGATAGAAAGGAGTCAGTGGCTATCGAGGGGATCGTGATACAAGGGAACCAGCTCAACCGCATCTTGGCCGTCTCCTTAGTGGTGATCTGCCTGATTGCAGCCATTGTCGGGGGAACACGTCCCACACCGGAACTGCCTCGAGCGGGGGTCAGCTTGGAAGCAGCTCGCGGCGGCGATCGAATCGAGGTGGTCAACCTGGAAGGAACCATAGGCGGGCCTCGCAGTTTGGGGTTCGTCAGTTTGCCCACTTCCCCTTTGGATCAGCTCCGGGATGCGGTACGGGATCGCTCTGTAAAAGCAGTGTTATTGCGGATCAACAGTCCAGGTGGCGCGGTGGGATCCAGCCAGGAACTTTATCGAGCTGTGACAGCCCTACACGAGGCGGGCAAGCCGGTGATCGCCATCATGGAAGATATCGCTGCTAGCGGTGGGTACTATGTGGCCAGTGCCGCCGACAAAATTTATGCCAATCCTGGCACCCTAACCGGCAGCATTGGGGTGATCATCAGTGGTCTCACCTTTGGTCAATTGCTGGAAAACTACGGAGTAGAGCCACAAACCTTCAAAACCGGCGAGTTTAAGGACATCCTTTCTCCCTTCCGCACCGCTACGCCTCAAGAGCAACGCCTGCTGCAAGACTTGTTGGAAAATACTTTGGATCAATTTATTCGAGATGTCGCCCGTGGCCGTCAGCATTTGCCCCAAGAAGGAGCAGAGGAGGTCTTGGATGCGGAGATGATCGCTCGGCGGCAAGGATTGGATGAAGCACGGGTGCGACAGCTGGCGGATGGACGCATTTTTACTGGGGCACAAGCTCTGGAAGTGGGTTTGGTGGATGCCTTAGGGGGCTATACGGAAGCCGTGGAGGATTTGCGGTTGATGACCGGGGATCCCTCCTTATCTCCGGGGGGCGAGGCGGATAATTTCCAACGGACACTGCGGCGGCTGTTGAGTCAGGGGGTATCGGCTCCGGGGCAAAGCGCTTGGTTAGCCAGATTTTTTGAGAGCAACCAGGCCACGGGGATCCCAGGTGTGCCGCTGTTGTGGATGGCACCGGAGTGGGCTTTGCGCTAGCCTCACTGCAGGATGTTTGGATGTGTGGGGTGAACCAGGTGAATCAACCGTCGATGGGGGCGATGGCTGCTCCAGGGTTGCAAGGCAATGGGGTGAAGCCGGTTGCAAATGTTGTTGCAGATGCTTTAGCAGGCCCTTTGTCCGTTCAAGCCGCCTCAGGGACAAAAGACCTTAACAATTTAGATTGGTTAGGGCTAGCAGACCCTCCCACTTGTTCTCCTGACCCAGATCTGTTGACCAGTCGAGCCTGGGTGGAAATCGATGGGGCCCAGTTGCGGCAGAACCTGCGGCTGTTGCAGGCTCGTCTGTCTCCGGGCACAGAAATCTGGGCGGTGGTCAAGGCCAATGCCTATGGCCATGGGGCAAAGTTGGTGGCTCCATTGGCCATTGCCGCTGGGGCAAAGGGGCTCTGTGTGGCCACCTTGGCGGAAGGGATCGAACTGCGGCAGCAGGGGCTAAAGGCTCCCATTCTGGTGTTGGGGGCCTTGAATACCTGGGCGGAGTTACGGCAGGCGATGGCAGCTCGCTTGGAGGTTAGCCTCACCTGTGCAGAACAGATCCCGCTAATGTGCCAGGTGGCACGGTTGGCGGGGCGACCCTGCCCCATCCATGTGAATGTGGATACGGGGATGACCCGGCTGGGGATCCCCTGGACAGAGGCAGCACTGCTGTGGGGGCAGATTTGTCGGATCCCGGAGTTGCAAGCGTGTAGCTTGTTTTCCCATTTGGCAACGGCGGATGAACCTGATTCGGCGGCCATGGAGCAGCAACGCACTCGTTTTGCCCAAATCGTTGAGCAAATCCAACGGGCAGGGGATCCCTTGCCGAGCCTGCATCTGGATAACTCAGCCGGGGCATTGAGCCATTTGCAGGGGCACTACGCGCGGGTGCGTTTGGGGCTGGCGCTTTACGGGTTACCCCCCGCTCCCCATCTGCAGGTGCCAGGACTGCAACCGATTTTGCGGCTCAAGGCGCGATTGACCCATATTCAAACGGTTCCTGCCCAGACGGGGGTGAGCTACGGGCATCGCTATGTAACCCACCGTCCTAGCCGCATTGCCACTCTAGCCATCGGCTATGCAGATGGGATCCCGCGGCGACTTTCCGGTCGGCTGCAAGGGTGGGCGGGTGGCGGCCTGATCCCACAGGTGGGAACCATCACCATGGATCAGTGCATGTGGGATGTCACCGACAGGCCGGATATTCAAGTGGGGGATGTGGTGGAGTTGCTCGGATCCCATTTGGATTCAGCATTATCCCGATTTCAAGTTCAGGACTGGGCGGATCAATTGGGCACGATCCCTTATGAATTGCTTTGCGGTCTTTCGGCCCGCTTGCCACGGTTGTTGGTGAACTCTCCGGAATAATGACGATATTCTAACAGTATTGAGATTACAACCCTTTAACGCTCCGCATCCCAAAAGTGAACACGGGTTTGCGACAACAACAGTGGTGTTGCTAACCCCTTTCAATTTCAAAAGGGCTAGAGTGCTCCGCACCGCTGTTGCGAAGGGGATGGGGATTAACCCCGTGCTAGGTGACTGGTGTTGGGGCCGCCATGACCCTCCGGGTCGTGCGTAGGACGAGAGGCGTTGGCAAAGCCTGTTGGAGACAGACGCGCTAGTGTGCCCTTGGCGCAAAGGGCTATAACCTATCTATCTATGTATCTAAAACTATCTAGAACTATCTAAAACAGTGGTTAGGATGGGGTGAAATTGAGGGCTCAGTTCATGTTGGGAGGCAGCGATGGAGGCTCATAAATCTCTAAATGGCCTGGAAAACCAGATGGAGAGGGCTGTTTTGGAGATGGTGAATGAAATTTCGTTGATGGAAAGCCAGCAACGGTATTGCTCTTGCAAGAAATTCTGTAACGATGCTGCCGCGTTGGCTCTGAACAATCTTAAGCCCCGCTATGCCACCAGTTTTCTTGGCTCGCTTTACACCCTAGAGGCCATCCAAGCGGATCAAGACCTACAGACCCTGATCCGACTGGAGGTGGCGAAGGCGATGGAGGCGGTGGCAGCGAATCCCCGTTGCCCGGAACCGGAGTGCCCGCTGCTACCGCACCACCTGGAAACGGTAGAGTTAGGATTGGCCCCCAGCAACGATTGATCGAATGGCCTTGACTTCTTCGCCTGCGCCGGTAGCCTTCCTTGGCCCTGCCGGAACCTATACGGAGTTGGCTGCCCTTTTGGCTTGTCCGGAACAACCCCATCTGCACAGCCAGGGATCCCATCCCTTGGTACCCTATCCGACGATTATTGCCTGTTTGGAAGCGGTGGCTACCGGTCAGCAGGAGTGGGCGGTGGTACCGGTGGAGAACTCCGTTGAGGGAGGGGTATCCATGACTTTGGATGCCCTTTGGCAACTGGAAGGACTACAGATTTATCAGGCATTGATCTTGCCGATTCGGCATGCGCTCATGGGGCGGGCAAAAGCTCTAGAACAGATCGAACAGGTGTATTCTCACCCCCAAGCCTTGGCCCAGTGTCAAGTTTGGCTGGGATCCCATTTGCCCCAGGCCACGTTGATCCCGACCCGCTCCACCACCGAGGAATTGGATCGGGTGCAAACTCAACCAATGGCTGCGGTGATTGCTTCAGAACGAGCCGCTGCTCTCTACAAATTGCCGATTCTGGCCTGCCCGATCAATGATCACCCCGATAACTGCACCCGCTTCTGGGTAATAGGCCGCAGCCAACCCAAGGCTGACTTGGCTTCTCCAGGGGGATCCCATACCTCTTTGGCCTTTAGCCTGCCCGAGAATGTGCCGGGGGCCTTGCTAAAACCCTTACAGGTGTTTGCGGAGCAGGGTTTGAATATGTCCCGCATTGAGTCGCGCCCCACCAAAAAGTCCGCGGGCACCTATGTGTTTTTCGTGGATTTGGAAAATGCTCCCGACCAGCCTTATCTCAGCCCTAAGGTGATCGCAGCCCTCGAACAGATTGCAGAAACCCTCAAGCTGCTCGGTAGCTACCCCGTTCATGATCTCTCCAAACAGGGGGGCATTGCCTTTCCCAACTAAGCGACAGACAAAGGTTGGGGTACAGCGCGAATTTGGGCCAATTGACTCTCAATTTGCTGCCGTACCTCTTGGCGAAACTCAAAGAAATGCTCCCCATGAGCACACACCGTCAGGTAGGGCACCAATCCCGCTGGGTTTTGCCGCCACAAGCCCCACAACTGTTGCCAAAACAGCGCCCGCGTTTCTGCCCGCTGGATCCCTTGTAGCCAGGCGACTCGCACCAACCCCTGCACTTCTGGCCATTTGGGGAGTTTAAAGGGACGCTTCCCTTTCGGGGATCCCAGCTCGAGAGCATAGCGGTAGCAGCGTTTCAAAAACAGGGCTGGCTCATACAGATCCCAAAAGGCTTGCAGGTATTCTTCCGCAATTTGATCCACTGGTCGGGTCGGCTCAAAATTCATGAGGGTGCTCTGGTTCATGCCAGTGCCTTCGCTGCGCAGCCGCCCTTCTTTCTCTAGACGCGACCAGAGGGCAGTACCGGGCAAAGCCTGCAACATACTGAACATAGCATCGGGGATCCCGGTTTCCTCCACAAAACGGACGATCCGTTCGCCTGCCCCAGGTTTTTCCCCATCAAAGCCAATAATGAACCCTGCCAAAACCCGTAGCCCCGTTTGGGTAATGCGCCGACAGGATTCCACCAGGGGTTTGCGGTTATTTTGAAACTTTTGCGTCAGGGTGAGGCTTTCTTCATCGGGGGTCTCAATGCCCAAAAACACCGAATCAAATCCGGCTTCTACCATCAGCTCCATCAATTCCTCATCTTCCGCCAGGTTGACCTGAGAATGATTACCCATTGACCCGGATCCCGAGCAGGTTCAGGGCTGAGCCCGATCCAGACTGCGGTACTGAATGGCTTCCGCAAGGTGGGCGGGGGCAATTGTTTCGGCTCCGGCCAGATCGGCAATGGTGCGAGCCACTTTCAGGATGCGGTCACTGCCACGGGCGGACAACCCCAACTTGCGGATTGCCCCCTCTAGCAAGGTCTGACAGGGATCCGACAGACGACACCACTGCCGCAAATGGCGAGGCTGCATCTGGGCATTGCAATGTAGCCCTGGCTCCTGGTAAAACCGTTGTCGCTGATATTCGCGGGCTTGTTCCACTCGTTCCCGCACCCGCTGGGAAGGTTCTCCCGGTTGCGCCTGCAGGATTTCTTCTGGCTTAAGGCGGTTCACCTGAACTTGCAAATCAATCCGATCCAGCAACGGGCCAGAAAGCTTTGACCAGTAGCGCTCCCGTTGTTGTGGGGTACAGCCGCAAGGTTTGACCGGATCCCCGTAAAAGCCGCAGGGGCAAGGGTTGGTGGAGGCCACCAGCATGGTTTGGGCGGGAAACTCCAGCGAGAAGCGAGCCCGGGAAATGGTAACTTTGCCATCTTCGAGCGGTTGGCGCAACACCTCCAGTACCTCCCGGCGAAACTCCGTCAGCTCATCCAGGTACAAAACACCGCGATGGGCCAGCGAGATCTCCCCCGGCTTGGGATAAGATCCCCCGCCCACCAAAGCCACAGCAGAAGCAGAGTGATGGGGAGCACGAAAGGGGCGCTGGGTAATGAGGGCGGAGGGTTCACCCAAATGAAGATTTTGTCGCAGTAAACCGGCTGCAGAGTAAATGCGGGTAATTTCTAGGATTTCCTCCCACTGTAGGGCCGGTAGGATCCCTGGCAACCGCCGCGCCAACAGGGTTTTGCCGGCTCCGGGGCTACCCACCAGTAACAAATTGTGCCCACCAGCCGCTGCCACCTCCAACGCCCGCCGGGCGTGTTCTTGCCCTTTGACATCCGCCAGATCCAACGGGGATCCCAAGTTGGCCTTCTGCACCTGTTCCGGCTGGATCTGGATCGGCTTGACCGCTTGCGGAGACTGTAGCCAGTTCACGACTGCCGATAATGAGGTGAACCCATACACTTGAATCCCGGATACCACGGCTCCTTCCAGGCCATTCTCCTGCGGCACTACCAACTGGCGGATTCCCAACTCTGCTGCGGTAGCGGCAATGGGCAAGACTCCTGCGACGGGCCGGAGAGTTCCATCCAGGGCCAATTCTCCGACCACTAGGGTTTCTTGCAGGGATCCCGGATCGATCACTCCTGAGGCAGCCAGGATCCCAAGAGCAATCGGCAGGTCAAAGCTGGGGCCTTCTTTGCGCAGGTCGGCGGGGGCTAAGTTGATGATGATCCGCCGCTGGGGCAGGGCAAAGCCAGAGTTTTTAATTGCCGCCCGTACCCTTTCTTTGGCTTCGGTCACCGCTGCGTCCGGCAAACCGACCAAGGTGATCTGGGGCAACCCGCCGCCAACATCCACCTCCACCGTGACCCGTACAGCCTTTAATCCCAGTAGGGCTGCCGAAAAAACTTGGGCAAACAAGGCACTGGCCTCTGTCATCAGTTCCACCCATCTATCCTGGCAAACCCTTGGGTATTAGCCCCTACCCCTTGACACAGATCACCGGCTTCAAGGTCGCTACCACCTCCACCAGATCCGCCTGGTTGGCCATCACCTGATCAATCGGTTTATAAGCGGCGGGGATCTCATCCAAAATCCCCTCATCCTTACGAAAAGCAGCGTAAAGCCCCCGGTTTCTAACCGGGGGATATAAGCGCACAGGCTGAATTTATTCAGCAACAGAAATAGTACATACAATAGTCCCCATGAAACGGGTCACCACCACACTCA
>NZ_JAFIRA010000069.1 GCF_022848905.1 Thermostichus vulcanus str. 'Rupite' | reverse complement strand
AATGGGTACGGTCGGCTCAGGGGATGGGGTAGTTGGCAATCCCCTGAACTCCATGAATCCTCCACAGCTTCAAGCTGTGGGGAGCTAGAAGGGAGAATCCCCCGGTTTCTAACCGGGGGAGTGTCAATCAGTGCCTGTGGCAGCAGTTCACCCACCAGTCCGGTGATCAGTCCTTTTGACGGGTCAAATTTTGTCCTATGACGGCAGCTCGGAACCGGACTGGAAAAAGGGCTGCATCTCAGCTTGCACCTGGCGCAAGGCCACATCGGGATCCAGTTGATCCGTGATCACCTGATTCACCACCAAGCCCAGGGCATCCTGCAGACGGGAGTATTGGGGTATCCGTGGGCGGAAGTCGCCATCTCCCTGTTCCAGAGAGGGCAAGACCTGAGCAAAATAGGGAAACTCCGCTAGCAACTCCGGATCGGTGAGGGCGCTACGGCGAATCGGCTCGGCTCCCAGGCGAACGAACTCTTTTTGAATCTGCGGCTGTGCCAACCAGCGGATGAATTCCCAGGCCGGCTCGATGTTCGGGGAGTTACGGTTAATGCCCAAGCCCCAGCCCCCGAAGGGATATTTCGGTTCTACCCCCTCTGCCAAAGGTAAGCCCGTAATGCCTAGCTCCCCGGCGATGCGGGAAGTTTCTGGGTTAAGTTTGTCCCGCAGACCCGTTGACCAGGCCATTTGCATCATCGCTCGGCCTTCGTTAAAGGCTTGTTCCCGTTCCGGCCAGGCATAGGAAATCGCCCCCGGTGGGGTAAAGCGAAACAGATCCCGAAAATAGTCCAAAGCGGTGATATTCACCTCCCGGTCAATGCTGGGTTGACCGTTCTCATCCAGCAGGCTACCCCCATGGGCCAACATGTAGTACATCCAATCCTGGGCAACAGGAGCTCCCCGTGCCCCGTTGATGGCGATCCCGTACACCTCTCCAGCAGTCAGGGCTTCAGCGGCTTCTCGCAATTCTGTCAAGGTTGTGGGGCCTTCCGGATAGCCTACTCTAGCAAGGGCAGAACGGTTGTAGTTGAGCATTCCGGCATAGCCCGCCAGCGGAAAGGCATGTTGCCGACCCTGCCATTCCCCCAGCTTCCACATCACCGGCAGAACATCCTCCCATTCCAATTCTGCGCGGATGGCCTCGAGGCGCTCGGTCAAATCCACCAGGTAGTTGTTTTCTGCCCATTCCCCGGTCCAGACGATGTCCACCGCGTACAGATCCGCCTGGGCTGTGCCGCCGACAAAGTCAGAAATGGCTCTTTGGTAGAGTTCTGGATAGCCATTGATGGTGACCGCAATGGAAATGCCCGTAGCCGCCTCAAACTGGGGGACGATCTGCCGTAAAGCGCTGCCAAAGCGATCCGAGACGGTGAACAGGTTGAGGGTAGGTGTTCTGCTGCTGGAAGGGATCCTCCGTTCGAGAGCGGCACAAGACCCCAATACTGCGGATCCGCTGGTGAGGGCGGCCCATTTGAGCAGAGTACGGCGGGAGAGGGTAGAGATCAACCGAGGAGAAGAGTGAGAAGGAGAGGACATTTTGGCGGGTGAGAAAGGCTTTTCAAGGGATCCCTATGCTGACACAAAGCGGCTCCCCCTTCTCTCTGGGATTCAGATTTGGCTGTGGGGATCCAGATCTGCTTTACTGTAGCGAGGTTAGTGCTGCTGAATATGATCAAGGTGATCAAGGAGTCTGAGATTAGGCGCCTTGAGGGTGGACTTTCTCTCCAGCATCATTTTGGGAGCTGAGTATGGCGGATGGGGAATACAAACCAGGGCTAGAGGGCGTTCCGGCTACACGCTCCAACATCAGTTTTGTCGATGGTCAGGCGGGGATCCTGGAATATCGCGGTATCCCCATTCAGGAATTGACAGCCCACAGCACGTTTTTGGAAACAGCCTATCTGCTCATTTTTGGGGAGCTGCCGAAGCAATCGGATCTGCACAGTTTTGAGCAGGCGATCCGGGGTCATCGGCGGGTAAAATACCGCATCCGCGACATGATCAAATCTTTCCCGGAGTCGGGCCACCCGATGGATGCGCTGCAAACCTGTGTGGCAGGCTTGGGTTTGTTTTATCCGCTGCAGGAGATGGATCCCAATTATGTGTTTGGCACGGTCACTCGCCTGCTATCGAAGCTGCCGACGATGGTGGCGATGTTTCATCAGATGCGCCAAGGCAATGACCCGATCCCTCCGGACGATAGCCTGGATCATTCGGCTAATTTCCTGTACATGCTCTCGGGCAAGAAGCCGGATCCCTGGTTGGCCCGCATTTTCGACACCTGCCTGATTTTGCACGCCGAACACACGGTCAACGCCTCTACTTTTGCTCTTTTGGTGAGTGCCTCCACCTTGGCTAACCCCTACAGTACCCTGGCGACAGCGGTGGGTACCCTTTCAGGACTGTTGCACGGGGGGGCCAACCAAGAGGTGATGATGATGCTGCGGCAAATCGGCTCGGTGGAAAATGTGCGCTCCTTCATCGAAGATAAGCTGGCCAAAAAACAACGCATTATGGGTCTAGGGCACCGCGTTTACAAGGTGAAGGATCCCCGTGCCATTACCCTGCAGCGCATTGCGGAAGAACTGTTTGAGCGCTATGGCCGCGACAAGTACTACGATATTGCTGTGGAAATTGAGCGGGTGTGTGAGGAGCTGCTAGGGCCGAAGGGGATTTACCCGAATGTGGATTTCTACTCAGGGTTGGTTTACGCCAAGTTAGGGATCCCAGAAGATCTGTTTACACCAGTGTTTGCGATTGCCCGTGCGGCGGGGTGGCTGGCCCATTGGCGGGAGCAGTTGTCGGATAATCGGCTGTTCCGACCGACGCAGGTCTACACAGGCGAACGCCACCAACGCTATATCCCCCTGGCGGAGCGGGGGTAAATCAACAGTCGAGATTTGACAGGCGGTAGAGTCGGGATCCACACTCAATAAGGCCAAAATGGTGTGTGAGGTGGTGCCTTGAGTCTTTTGGACTCTCCCCTTTGGCGGGATGGATTTACCCTATTCCTGAGCATTGTGGTGCAGGCGATGCCGTTTTTGCTCTTGGGGGTCTTTCTTTCGGGGCTACTGGCGGTGTTTGTGGATGGATCCCAGTTGGCCCGTTTCTTACCCAAAAGCAAGGTGAGCAGCGCGCTGGCTGGTGGAGCTTTGGGGTTCTTTTTCCCGGTGTGTGAATGTGGCAACCTGCCGGTGGCCCGTCAACTGGTGATCAAAGGGATCCCGCCCCATGTGGCGGTGGCTTTCTTGTTGGCGGCACCCGTGTTCAACCCGGTGGTGATCTTTTCTACTTGGATTGCCTTTCGCGCCATGCCGGAGCTTGTGGTTTACCGGATTCTCTTCTCCTTTGGAATTGCGGTGGCGATTGGGTTGCTCTTTAGTCTGCAAAAGGATCTCCAGCCTTTGTTGCACCCAGCAGTTTGGCGAGAACTAGAGCGTAACTCTTCTCCTACCCCGCCTCCAACCCCTACAAGCCGCTCGCCTCTGCTCCAGGGGGGTACCTTCTGGATTGGCTCCCGACCTAAGCAGGGGAGCACTGCACCGCAACCGGCTCCTGCCGGATCCCTGTTGACTCTACAAACTGCAGAAGAAGTTTATCAATCGGCCCTGGCCTCTGCACCGCCGATCCCTTGGCGGCAAAAAGGGACTGTGCTGCTGCAAACTTGGGCCAGAGAGATTCGCGAGCTGGGATCCGTGCTGATCCTCGGTTCGGCGATGGCGGCCCTGATTCAAACGGTGATCCCCCGGTCGTTCCTACTGGATTATGGCCAGGATGCACTGGTGTCGATTTTGATCATGATGGCGCTAGCGGCGATCATCTCCATTTGCTCAACGGTGGATGCCTTCTTTGCCCTTTCCTTCGCGGCTACGTTTACGCCGGGATCCCTGTTGGCTTTTATGGTGTTTGGGCCGATGGTGGATTTGAAGGCGATTGGCCTGATGCTGACTCTGTTTAAACCCCGCGCTATTTTCTATTTGGTCATCCTGACGTTGCAGTTCACGTTGGTAGGGGCTTTGGCTATCAACTACTACGGCGGCTAACCGCACATTTAGGACTGATTTTTTAGTTTTTTAGGGTGCCCCCTATCCATTCCGTGCGTGACTGAGTGGCTACTGGCTTTGGGAGCCAGCGGGCAGGCAAAGTATGCGGGGATCCCTGTTGAACCTGAAGCTGGCTTAAAAATTGACCCTGTTGGGTGCGAAAACCGACCAAATCAGTGCCCCCATTCATCAAGGCAAACCAAATATCCTCCTGTTCAGTCGGCAATACACCCGCCAATGTACTCACCACATTCAAGGTTCCGGATTTGGCGATTAAAACCGCAGGCAAAAGTCGCCGCTCCAATACTCCTACGTCCTGCCCCACAACAGCAAAGACATCCGCCAGAGATAACTGTTTCTCTGCCAACAAAGATTGAATGGCCCGCAACAAAGCTACATTCGCACGCGGAGAAATACGGTTCTCAACCCCTAACCCAGAGCCATTGATCAGTTGCAACTCTTCTGCCGGGATCCCCGTTAGCGACCGACTGATTTGGGCGACCTGTTCTGCGCCCCCCACTGCATCCGCCAGCATGTCCGCCATCAGGTTATTGCTGTAGAGATTCATCAGCTTGAGCAAATGGAGCAGCGGCGGTGACTCATGCCTAATCAATGCTTGCCATCCGGCAGGGATCCCCTCTGCAACCCGAACCGTGCCCAAAATCTCTACCTCAGGTCTGGGGGTACCGGGCGGTAAGGTTTGAAATTGAGCCTCTGCCTCCGCCGACCAACGTCGCCGATCCAATCCCTGCCGCAACAAAGCTGCAGAGCGTTCCGCTGCCGGGAAAAAGTTCATGTAAAAACGCCCCGCAATGACCAGATCCCCCGTGACCTGACGGATCCTGTGGGCATTGAGCTCATTTCCAACCGCAATCGCTTCTTCCCATACAAACAGGGGATCCTCGCCCCCCAGCACCCACAAATCCCCCTGCAACACGCCATTGGCCACAGAACCAGAGGTGCCAAAAAGAGTCACAAAGCGATGCTCTGGCCCCAGTTGATGCAAACTGGCCAGTGTCGTCGCCACCTTGGTTAAGGAAGCCGCTGGTAAAGGAGTTGCTCCTTGATGCTGGGCCAGTACCTGATCCCCCGCTTGTAGCCAAACCCCTTGCGCTGTTTTGGCAGCCCCTCGTTGAGCCAACTGAGCCAAGTAGCGCTCCACCTGAGGTTGCAGGGATCCCGACTCAAGTGCATGGGAGGCGGGCAAGCCCAAGGCCAGACCCCACAGGATCCCAGCTGCACATAGCCCCACCCACACCGAGACCAGCCACCTGTTTGGCTGGCTCCATCCATGCCGATTCACAGAAGTTGCCTCAAAAAACTGCGTCCCTTGACATTCTCCCCGTGCCTAGTCGCGTAAGCGTTGCGTAGCAACAAGGCTAGGGGCTTGCGTCCCACCCCTCACACCCCCCGTTTTTCGGTCAGACCTAGGACAGGGATCCCTGACTAACTCATCAATTCCCAGCCGCTATCTTCCAGAGGTTCCACTTCGATGGTTCCCGGCGGCGTTTGCCGATAAAAATGCCCATCCGCCACAAACAGGGGTTCTCCACAATCTGGGCAAAGAAAACGAGTGCCTTCCACCGCTTGCGACTCTGACCCGCACACCGGGCAGTGATCGGTTGTAATCCAACGCCGTGCCCACCAACGAAAAGCCAGCAGAACCAAAATCGGCAAAGACAACAACAACAGCAACAAGGCCACCAAGCCCGTCACCAACCACCCCAAGCCTAAGCTGGTTAACAAAGCCGCTCCCGCCAGGGATCCCAGCCAAAACCCCCAGCCGGTCAGGGAGATGGAATAGGTCTTGGGCTGATCAAACCGCATCTTGACGTTCCTTCCTTAGAATTGACACACAGTACGCACACCGACTCAGCCGGAATTCTCCAGGTCTTTTCCTAATTTTCCTAGGTATATTAGCCCAGCCTTACACATAAACAAGCCGATACACCACCACAAAGGCTAGTTAATCCGTAACAATCTGTAGGCTAGCTCATTCCACATGTGTCAGGGATCCGGTTTACCGCACCCATGCTGCCCTCTGGATCCACAAAAAATATCCACCAACTATCCACTTCAATTGACGGGCCGGCCCCGGTACATCAGACGATACTTCGTCTGAGGGGCAGAAGGCTTGGCCTCGGTGGGATCTTCCAACTTGACCGGTTGCGGCGGGGTAGTAAGCGCTTGAATAGTCGGTTGCGGTGGAGGGGTCGGAGAAGCAACAGAGCTCGGATCCCCAGGCATCAACCCCATCTGTTCCAATACAGTGTAGAGCGCATCCGTATCGATGGGCAGAGACCACTTTGCCGCTTTATAGATGCGATCCAGTGAGTCGAGAATATCACTGGCTTCCGCCAAACCTGGAATAACTTCTGCTGCCCCTTGATAAATCGCCCACCGTCGTTCTGCTGGCTCAATGTGGCGACGTGGATGGTGGGTCAAAACAACAGGAGTATTGGGCAGCTGGTTATGGCAATCCCGGCAAAATGCATAAGGGTTAAACAGCCCTGTTGTCATATCCACCACCATCAGATCCAGAGGCCGAGTCGCTGCTACCTCCAACAGATCCATGTGTGGGGAAGTCAGCAGTACTGAGTGGCGCTGAGACTCCAGAACCAACTTCCACAGCTGCACCTGTAGAGGCTGACCCTGGGCCACCAGAATGGTTTTGGTCACGGCAGATGGGGAGAGGTGAGTAGGAGAGGGAGTAAAAGTCTGTACCACTTAATATCCTGTTATACATCACAACCCTATGTAGCCGGTAAATTACCACCTCCCAAAACAGGAAATAGTGATTGACTATACCAGTATTGCGCTGCAGACTCGTTCCCTGTGAATCCTCCGTTAAGGGCTTCCCCATCAGCTGTCAGCCAGTTCGCAGCCTGTTGTTAATCTTCTCGTTGCTCAGGAGAGCCTACCGCCGGGATCCCTTCCTCTTCAGCTTCCAATTCTGCCTGCAAGGCTTGCCATTCTTCTGGCGAAAGGGCTTCAAGGTGCTCCTGCACTTGCTGAGCTTCAAAACTAGCCCGCTGAGCCTTCAGAGCCATTTCCCCACGCAGCACCCGCCCTAGGTAGCCAAAGGTCCATCCCAGGCAAGCCAACAAAAACACCATGCTCGATACCTTCTGTGCAGAACCGGTATCCAAGCCTGCCCAAACCAAACTTCCGTAGAGGATGCCGCCCCCCAACAAAATGGCTAAGCCCAAGCCGAGAACATCCAGTCTGCGCATCCGCTCACGTGCCCTACAAAGAACGGGGTTTAGGGCGGAAGGTCATGAAGGGTGCCAGCAATACCATGCCTGGGAAGAAAAACAAAACCAGGAAGAACATCAACACCTTTTCCCAGGCGCTACCGGAAGTCCAACGTTTGTCTACATACAGCAAAGATAAAAAAGGCAGCACCAATAGGTAAAGACCTGCCAAGCCGGCATACGTCATCAAAATCAGCAGTGTAGTAGAGGTCATGTCTTGTTTGCCTTCGATAGTGATTGGCCTGCACCCAATCCAAATTCATTGTAGGGTGATTCGGGGAGTCCGGGATCCCTATAGACTGGTGCTAATCGCCCCCACAGGGCAAGTGGGTATGCACTGTTCACACATAACACAGCGATTGCGTAAAAACTCTAGCTTCCAATTGGGGGCAGAAATTCTCAGGGCTTCTGTTGGGCAAACTCCCGTACACAATCCACAATCTACGCACAGATGCGGATCGATTTGAATCTCCTTGGCCTGTTCTGCCACCTCAATCCCCAGAGACTGGGCCCACTCTAGGCCAGCTTCCACTTGGTCGATATCCCCTGAAAGCTCTACCACCAAAGTGCCCACCTCATCTGGGGCCACTCGTGCCCGCATGATATTGGCCGCCACGTCAAAATCTTTGGCTAACCGATAGGTGAGGGGCACATTCACCAAATGGCGAGGAAAAATCAGTGTCACCCGTTTGCGCACCGGTCTTGAGCCCGCAACAACTCTCTTCAGTATGACAAGTCCAGATTGCCCTCAACCCAATTGCTGCCGAAAGCGAGCCACACTCACCCCCCTAATCACCACAGCAAACCCCAGCAGCACCAGTGCATGGGACCACAAGACTTCTAGGCCAATGCCCTTGAGCAGGATGCCCCGCAGGATGGTGATGAAATGGCGCAAGGGATCCAGCAGCGCGCAGTCCTGAAAGAACACCGGCATGCTCTCGATCGGCGCGATCGCCCCCGATAGCTGGATGATGGGCAAAAAGCATCCCGCACCAGCTCCAGGTAATAGCGGGCGGGCACCACATTGGAGATCAACACCATCGGAAAGGGAATGTTGCTGAGGGGATAGATAAACCCCGACAACAGCAAATTTGTAGCCATTCTTTTTGGCATTGTACCCACACCCGCTTCATGACCAGGGATCCCTTTCGGTGTGTTGCGTTGGGCTTCAGACGGTTGCTTGAGAAGGACAGAGCTCATTCAGTCAACCAGGCTGAAATGATACCTAACGCCTGTCATCGTCCAACGTCATTGGCATCATCGGAGAGAGGGATCCCGTGTTGAGTTGCGAAGGCTACAACTTCAGTCGAAGCGACCGGAGGCAACATCGGGGTGGGGGGTGGCAATTTCGCGCCAGGGCTTGAGTCCAGCCATGGGTTGTCCTTCCGTGGGAGCCACTGCCGCCCGCTGGGTGACGCGCCGCGCTTGGTCTTCAAAACGCAGCCGCAGCAGTTCTTGTTTCTGTTTTTCGACTTGATCGGCTTCTGGGGCAGAAATGGCAGTGAGGAGACGTGTCATGCTATCGAGGGCACGATAAGCGTCGTCTGTTGAGAAGGTGGAGGTGTGCGCCCAGCCGTTGCGGGTATCTCGCAACTCGCTGACGATACTGCATTCTGTGCGCCCTAACGTATTACGGAAGACGTTATTCCACTGTTCCCACATCACCATGAGCAGGGCAGAAACATCTTCTTTGAGGACATCTTGGACTTCACGGCGAGCCATGTAATGTTCGGGCAGGCTAGCGGCGGCGGGGATAAGCCAGCGATCGCCATAAATCGCCTTCATTTCTCGTTCGACAAAGGGGTAAAGCCCATCGCGGAGTAGATTTAGGGCGCGTCCGACTCGTTCGTGATTGCTGATGGCCATAGGAGTGATTGGGTGAGATGGGGATAATGAACCACGGAGGCACAGAGGTCACGGAGATTAGTGCAGGGCGTTAAGTAGAATGCCGAGGATTTTTTCCAAGTCTTTTTTGATATAGTATTCGCTTAAATCAATATTAACCGTATTATTTTCTAGGCTGAGAAATCGCCAGGTGGTGCCGATCGTGACTGCACCATGAATTGTGGAGATGTCGTTGTTTTCTTGCTGGTTAAAGATCTGGGCAGCAATCATGGCAGCTATACACTCGGCAAACCCACTTTTCAGGTTTTCATTTTTAGCCTCGACGATCGTCATCACGGGAGCCCGGATAAACAATTGCTCTGGATTTTTGCTCAAGATGAAGTCACAGATGCCTGTTAGTCCTTTTTCGGGGTCAACCGTAAACTCAGAACCAGAAAATAAACTAATGGTCGCCTTCGCTTGACGGCGTACTTCCATCAGTACCGGGGCAATGATTAACTCGGAACGAGCTTTTTCGGTATTGATGGCAACGGCGAGATCAACCTGTTCCTGTAGGAGGGTGACTAAGGTGACACTGGGGGAGACTGGGGTAATGGGGGCAAACCACTCGGCGGATTCTTGCAGGGTGAGGTTAAAGTCTTTAACCAGTTGATTTAGTGTGAAATCACCTGGTTGACTGACAAAACTAATCGGTGACATAGCAGTACGTGTGTATTTTGAATTCGATTCGATAGGTACGCTGGTCATGCTGCTTCCGAGACGCCATGGTTGGTTCAGGATCGCGGTTACAGGT
>NZ_JAFIRA010000068.1 GCF_022848905.1 Thermostichus vulcanus str. 'Rupite' | reverse complement strand
AGTTTATACTATTCCTGAACTATCGATAGGTCTATCCCGACTCATCGAGAAGTTAAATTCATCCCGATGGCCTTGGATGTCTACCTCAATCCTGTTCTCCTCTGCTTAGAGTGACGAAAGAGGGATAGTCTCATCCCCCCATCGGGATCCCTTTTACCAGCGGATCCCCTGGGAATGAGAAGGGTTTGCTCACAGGCTGCAACCGTTTCCTCGGCGATTCCGCAGGCGGTAACTTTCGAGTGTATTGTGTAGCAGCATCGTCACCGTCATTGGCCCTACACCTCCTGGCACAGGCGTAATGGCAGCGGCCACCTCCTTCACCTCTTCGTAGCACACATCACCCACCAATTGGCTGGATCCGTCGGGGGTTAGGGTGCGGTTGATGCCCACATCGATGACCACTGCCCCTGGCTTGACCATGTCGGCAGAGAGCAGATTGGGTTTGCCCACCGCCATCACCACAATGTCAGCACGACGGGTCACATCCGCCAGATCGGGGGTGCGGGAATGGGCTAGGGTTACGGTGGCATCGGCAGCCAACAGCATTAAGCTCAAGGGCTTCCCCACCAGAATGCTCCGCCCCACCACGACAGCCTGTTTGCCGGATAGCGGGATCCCTTCGGTCTGCAACAGGCGCATTACCCCTAGAGGCGTACAACTTTGCAAGCCTGGTTCCCCGCGCAGCAGTCGCCCCAAGTTCATTGGGTGCAACCCATCCACATCCTTATCCGGTTCGATGGCCAATAGGGGTGGGATGGGATCCCAGCCGGGGGGTAGCGGGAGCTGGACCAGGATCCCGTCCACGCGCTCATCCTGATTCAGCCGGAGGATGGTGTCGAGCAACTGAGAAGGGGGCGCTTCAGCAGAGAAATGCTGACCAAAAGACGCCATGCCTACCCGCTCACAGGCCCGCTCCTTTCCCCGTACATAAGCAGCACTGGCGGGATCCTCCCCAACCCGCAACACCGCCAAACCTGGCGGACGACCCACCTGAGGGATCCAGGTTTGCACCTGTTCTGCCATCTCGGTTTGTAGGCGAGCCGCTAGGGCTTTGCCATCCAGGATCTTCGCGGACATGGTTGAGTCAGCCTCTCTGGAAAAATCAGTAAAAATCAGTGCATCAGAATCAGGACATTGGGGTGGGAATGGGGGAAATCCGTAGGATCGAGACTGGGGCAGGGATCCCTAAAACTCCTCCAGATCCTCTGTTGGATATGTTTCATCCAGTTGCTCAATAATAATTTCCACCTGCCGGCGCTTTTCCTGTAAAAAGGCTTCACAGGTTTTCAAGGTTTGGGCAGCCTGCTGAAAGCGTTCCACCACTTCCGCCAGATCCAGATCCCCCGATTCAATCTGATTGATCAGGGTTTCCACTTCGGCAATCGCCACCTCATAGCGCCAGGGATCCTCACTTTTACGCCGTTTCATTTTTTCTCCTCCTTCTCCTCTACCTGTACCCGTAAGTGTCCCGAGGCCAGTTGTATCACCAAGCGGGTTCCGGGGGGCAGATGAGGGGTGCGGACTAGGGATCCCTGTTCATCCCGCACCAAAGCATAGCCTCGTCTGAGCACAGCTTCCGGGTCAAGGGCTTGCAGGTGATCCCGCAGGGCCTGTTGCTGCTGGTGCTGCTGGTGGAGATGATGTCGCATGGCTTGGATGAGGCGCTGGCGCTGTTGGGTCAGCCGGTCTTGGGCCGCTTGGATCAACCGTTCGGGATGGACGAGGGCTAGGTGCTGCTGGGTGTGGTTGAGCTGGTGCTGAGCCCTCTGGAGCGCTTGGTTGATGCGGTTGATTAAGGTTTGCCGTAGCTGGGATCCCTGACGGTGCAATTCTTCTAGGTCAGGGACAACCCGCTCAGCCGCTGCAGTTGGGGTATGGGCTGCATAGTCCGCCGCATAATCTGCCAAGGTTTCATCCCGCTGGTGGCCGATGCCCGTGATCACCGGGATCCGGCACTCGGCGATTGCCCGTACCACCCGTTCATCGTTAAAACAGGCCAGATCTTCGCTCGCTCCCCCTCCCCGCGCCACCAAGAGCACTTCCGCCCGTCCATCCCGTTCTACCCGCTGAATGGCTCGCACAATCGACTCAGGGGCTGCCTCCCCCTGGACTTGTGCCGGGGAAAACAGCACCCGTAGGCCTGGGTAGCGACGGTTGAGGGTCCGTTGAATATCTCCCCAACCGGCGGCGTGGGGCGAACTGACGACCGCAATACACTGAGGGTGTGCGGGCAGAGGCCGTTGATTATCGAACAGCCCTTCGGCCCTGAGGCGGGCTTTGAGTTGCTGAAATCGGAGCGCCAGCAGCCCTGCTCCCGCCGGCAATAATTGCCAAATGACCATGCGATAGGTGCTGTTCCGGCTGTAGATGCCCACCTGACCCAGCACGATCACCTGTTGCCCCACTTCCGGCCAAAAACTGAGCTTGGCGGCTTGATTCTGCCAGATCACCCCACTCAAGGCATCGCCTGTTTCCGGATCCGTTAGGGTGAGAAACAAATGCCCATTGCGGCTGCGATTGCAACTGGAGACTTCCCCCGTCACCCAGAGGCGGACTAGGTAGGGATCCCCGCCCAGCAAAGACTGTAGGTAACCGGATACTCCGCCCACTGAAAGGAGAGGCACTTCGTCGGTCAGATCGGCTAAGGCCAAAGCCGCTTCTAAAGGGACAGGATCACGCATAAAGGCTGAAAAGGAGGCTGCCTGGAACCTTATCAAAATCTTTTGTGAATATGCGACGATAGGGCGAACAGAGGTGTTGGGTTGAGCCGTGACATTCGCCCAGTGGTTGGGGTTGGGGGCATTGCTAGGTTTGCTGGTTCTGCTCTGGCAGATTCGGCAGATTGCTTTGTTGGTGTTCGGGGCAATCGTGTTGGCGGTGGCACTGGATACTCTGGCCCAGATCCCGCAGCGCTATGGCTTTCGGCGTGGTCCTTCGATTGCGATCACCGGCCTAACAGTCTTGGTAGGAACCATCCTGGTGGGGTTAATTGTGGTGCCCCCCTTGGCGGATCAGTTGGGGCGGCTGTTTACCGATGTGGTGCCGGACGGGATCTTCCAGGCGCAGCGGCTGATTGAGAATTTCATTCTTTCCTTACCCACGGATATCGAGCTGCCCACCCTACGGGAGTTGGCCAATAGCTTGGTACCGCAGGCAACAGAGCTGGTGCGGCAGGCGCGAGACTTTTTCTCTCAGTCGTTTACGGCCTTTTTCGCCACCTTGATCAATCTGCTGTTTGTAATCATCCTCACCATTTTGTTGTTGGTGGATCCGCAAGCCTATAATCGCGCCTTTGTGTCGGTTTTTCCGGCCTTTTATCGGCCCCGCATTCGCTACATTCTCAAGCGCTGCGAGCTGGCCCTGCGGGGATGGCTGATGGGGATCATGCTGACCAGCACGTTGGTGATGTTGCTGAGTGGGATCGGGTTGTGGATTTTGGGGGTACCCCTGATCCTGGCCAATGCGGTGCTGGCGGGGGTGTTTAACTTTATCCCCAATATTGGCCCGACCCTGAGTGTGGTGGCCCCGATGCTGGTGGCCCTGACGGATGCCCCCTGGAAATCTTTGGCTGTCCTAGGCTTGTATATTTTGATCCAACAGTTGGAAAGCAGCGTCTTCACCCCGATTGTGATGTCGCGGCAGGTTTCTCTTTTGCCTGCCCTGACGTTGGTGGCCCAGATTACGTCTGCCTTTTTCTTCGGAGTGCTGGGCCTGTTTTTGGCCGTGCCTTTGGCGGCAATTGTGCAGGTGTGGATCCAGGAGGTACTGATTCGGGATGTGTTGGATCCCTGGCAGGGATCCCGGACAGGAGCCTTGTTAATGCTAGACAGTGGCTTGGATGGGCCGGATAGCCTGCAAGCCTCAGAAGAAAGTCATCCTGAGCTGCAGCCAGAAAGTTCAGCGCATGAGGTTTGAGGGATTTCCAACCGGGGATCCGTTTTTGTGACGCTCCTTAAACTTTTCTTCCCAGCCGCTGGGGCACTTTTATAGTGAGGATCTTGTACCCGTTGTTGTGAGTAGCATTGCTGAACCATGTCTCATTTCACCACGATTCAGGTGCAGATTAAGGATGGGGAGTTGCTGGCTGAAACTCTCCAGGAATTGGGCTATCAGGTGGAGCGGGATGCCAGCTTGCGGGGCTACTTGTGGAATCGCACCCGGGCTGACTTTGTGATTCGCCAGAAAAATGGCTTCGACATCGGGTTCCGTCGCCAGGGTGAGCACTACGAGCTGGTGGCGGATCTGTGGGGGGCCAAAATCGATCAACAGGCTTTTTTGCAGCCAATTCTGCAACGCTATGCTCATAAGCAGTTGCTGCGCTCAGCACGCCAACAGGGCTATGCCATCGAAGCAGAAGAACAACTAGAAGATGGCACCATCCGTGTGGTGGTGGGGCGTTGGGTATAGGCTAGGACACAAGGGACTCCGTCCCGCTGACACGATCGGGATCCGCTCATGACAGATAACCCCCAGCCAGCGGTTGGTATCAGCAAGGGATCCCGGCCATCCGCTTGGGATCTGGTCTTGGGAGGACAACGGCCCACGGGGGCAGCCCCCAGCCATGCTCTGGTTCTAGGAGGAATCGAAGGGCTACAACGGCGACTCACCCATGCGGACGAAGCGGTACGCCTAGCTGCTTTACCCCAGTTGCTCAACTATGGGCCGGTGGGTCTCACCCATTTGATCGAGGCTTTGGCTGGCAATAGCTCTTGGGCGGTGCGCTTGGCCGCTTGGCGCTTGTTGTCCCAGTTGGAGGCTGCAGAAGCTCAGGTGGCCTGTCGCACCTATAGCCCCTTTCGCCCGGTGGGGGGAGCCCAGGGGGTGATCGTGGCCTATCGGCGAGGGGAACGGGATTTTTCCTACGCGGATTTGGAGAAGGCCGATCTCCAGGAAGCCCGTCTGGGAGGGGTGAATCTGCTGGAGGCCAACCTCAGGGGAGCCAATTTGCGCTTTTGCAACTTCAACGGTGCCAAATTGCAGCAAACCGATTTGCGCCAGGCGGATTTGCAGCGGGCCAAGCTGAGTGGGGCCGATCTGCAAGGGGCGGATCTGCGGGGAACCGATTTGCGGGGGGTGAAGGTGAGTGGTACCAGCCTGCGGGGATCCCGACTGTCGGAAGAGACCCTCCTGGAGGAGCGGCTGCGTCATATCTGGCATTTGCAAAACTACGGCGGCCAGGGACAGAATCTCTCCGGCCAAGACCTCAGCAAAGCGGATTTGCGAGGGTTGCTGCTTTGCCAAATCCGGTTGCGAGAATCTAACCTCTCTGGGGCAGACCTGCGGGGATCCAACCTACAGGGGGCTGACTTGCGGGGGGCTAAGTTGCAGCGTGCTGATTTGCGGGGAGCCAATTTGCAAAATGCCGACTTGGAAGAAGCCGATCTGACTGGAGCTGAGCTACGTCGTGCCGCCTTTCAGGGAGCCAATCTGCGCCGGGCGGATATCAGCCGGGCCAACTTGGAACAGGCCAACCTAGAGGGATCCCGGATTGAAGGACTGAAACACAGCGGCGCTCTGGTGACGGGAGTCACTTTCCCTGACGGCACCCCCCTTAAGCCCTGGTGGTGGTGAGTTCCAAGCCACCGCTTTCAGGAGTTGCTTCAGAAGCGTTACAGGCGTTGGATCAGATCATGAACCTGCTGCAGTTGCCTGTCGTTGAGGCGCTCCAGGGCCTGCTGAATTTCCCCTCTCAGGCGAAATTGGGTGTTGGTTTGACCCTGCTCTAGGATCCACTGCTGCACCGGGCTGGGGTGCTCCACCAACGGATAACTCCAGGGATCCCATTCAGGAAGATCCGGTTCCGCCGCAGGCATGGGCTCGTTCCAGCGTTCTTGCCTTTCCTGCAGTTGACCTTCCAGAATATCAGTCGGTTTCCCTTGCCTCTGGAGATCATCCACATACCTTTTGCAAGTCTTCAGCCAGCGCTGGCGAATTTGAGAGCGTCCACGCAGGCCGATTCCTCCTCTGCCTTGGGCTTCGGTAAAACGGTTGTAGAAGCTGAGGGTATCTCTAAAAAGACCTACCCGCTCATAAGCCAATCCCAACTCCAATACCCGCTGCCGTGAGAACCAAGCATACTCCGCGTCCAAACTAGCCAGCACCTGCTGCATAAAGGGGCGCAGACCGTCTCGTTCAAAACTTCTCCAATCTATGGAGGGATCCCGCGCCACACTGGCCACCAGCTCATAGTCGTGTCCCCGCCGCCATGCCTGGGGATAAGCCTGCACCGTTTGCCAGAGTTTTTCCCATTTCCGGCACCAGATCAGGACTCGCAGCAACAAAGACCATTGCTTCAGTCGTTCTAGACTGGTCATGACTACATGGGTATACTGCTGCCACTCCCCTGCGAGAGGGAATCCAGCCTCCTGCCACAGGCGCACCACCTCCTGGTCTTGGCGGTCTTTGTTTAACCATTTCACCTTCTCCGGGAGAGGCTCCAGTTGAATCTTGGTGCGGTAGTACAGGGAATGCTCCGTTTCCCCGCCCTGATCCCAAGCCGCGATTGCCTCTTCCAGTTGGTTCTGGTAAAAGTAACAGGTGCCCAGGATCTTTAGGTGCCGCGTGGCAAACTCCCGTCGCTGCTGGAGAAGAGCCAAGGGCCCGGTCAAAGCCCCACAGGTTTCCTGCAAAAACCGGTTGCGCTCCTCCAGTGGGGGGCAGAAGGACTCCAGGCTGTTGACCACCCTCTCCAGTTGTCTCAAAAATTCCTCTATCCCTGCTTTCCAGGTGGCATCCCAGCGCTTTGGGCTCACGCCTGTACCCAGCCAATCCCGCACCCGTACCACCTGTCTGAACAGTGGGGCTGCCGAGAATTTGACCTTTGCCCCCTGCAACACCATGAGATCTATTAAGGGACTGTAATCGGGGATGTCCGGGATCCCTTCAAACCCCTGGCGGTGCTGTTGTAGGGCAGACCAAGCCTTGCCTTTCCAGAAGCATTCCCAGGCTTCCCGTTTGGGGTCCTTGTCGGGCAGCATTGAGGTCTGCATCTGCAAGAACTGTTGCCCTGCTTCCAGGTATCGTCCCTCCACACTGGCTATCCATGCCTCGCACTCCACGACCCCTTCCTGCTGACCCAACTGCCGCGCATAGCCCAGAGCCGTGGTGAGGGCATCCAGATTTTTTTCCTCCACGCCCCGCTTGAGAAACTCAACCGCCAAGCGAGCCATATCCTGAAGATTTTCAGCCGTCCAAAGGTTGATACCTCCCCCAACCACGGGGCGATTCAGCAAGGGTGGATGATCCTGCCACTGCCGCCGATCGGACTCCTCCAGCTGATTCAGCCAAAAGTCAATCTCCAGGGCGGGATCCCAGAAGTGCTGCTCTGCCTCTGGGGTGTCCACAATCGCCAAAGCTTTGATGGGACGGGTGATGCCAACATAAAGTTGGTTGAGAAAATAGCGTAACTTCAGGGATACGTCTTGCCCTTGAGCATAATGGGTGAGCTTGTGGAACTTGTGGCGGTAATAATAATAATCTCCGAACTTATAGAGGATGATCTTTTTGAATTCCATCCCCTTAACCGCTGTGACAGTTTGTAGCATTTCCGGTTTTTGATGCTGCTCCAGCTCTTGGGCAAAAATCTGCCGAAGATGGGGATCCTGGTGCAGGTAGTCGAGTTCTTCCCCCACAGCACAGGGAAGGATGCAAACCGTACCGGTACGGCTGTTCAGCATCCGCCGCAATTCCAGCGGGGTTAGGTTTTTGTTCAAGATCAACATCTGAGCTGTGATTTCTTGTTCATGAGGCCACCACGGGCGCTGGGGAGCAATTTGCTTATCCTCATTGAGGATCTGTCGCCATAAATTGACTACGTTACTGAGGCAGGTAATACGGGGAGCACAGCGGTAGTTATTGTGTAGGTCTTGAGAATCCGGCACTTCAAAGCAATGATTTGGCAACAGATGAGCCTGAATATGCTCATAAAGATATTTTTTAAGAACACTCCATCGAAAGCCGGTAGGGTTAATGGTTTGTAAGGGATCCCCAGCAAAGGCATAGGGCAGGTGTTGAATATGCCTGTCTAACTTAAATTTTCCCCAAGGGGATAGACAGAGAATGACACTCAGTTCAACTTGGGTAAAGTCCTGAATTTCATCGCAGAAAATCACCGGATGAATGGGTTGCAGGGTGCCGTTTTCTAAGACATCTCTAACCAGATCTTGATCATCCCAGCAATCCCCGTGTCCAGGGGTGGTTAGATCCCGATAGCCCGGCCAAATCTTCTCATAAATCTGGTCGAAGACCCTATCCTCAACACTGCGATCCGCTTGGGGTAATTCTCGATAGCTCTCGGGATCCAGATAGTCGCTGACGTCGTAGCCTTTGATCAAGGTGCGAATGGTATGCCAAGCCAGCTCCACATCTAAATGGCGATACCGGCGGCGGAATTGGTAAAAATTAATGTATCGCTCCGGTTGATAGCGCTCCTGCCGCTCCGGGGGCAAACAATTCAGCAAATACTCCTGAAAAGTACTGAAAAAATCCCAGCACTCTTGAATATCGGTTTCCAAAAACTCTTGTTCCTGTCGGTGCAGGTGGCTAACCCGCAGGATTTTACTCACCCGATTTCGGGCCTGCTGGACCAAAGCTGGGCTGTAGGTTAAAAAGAGCGGGCGGTACTGCGGCGCCTCATAGCGCCCCGTCTTGAGATAATATCTGCAGTAGTCGGCAAAGCGATAGTACAACATCAGGGATTTACCGCTGCCCGCCCGTCCATTGATCAGCAAGGGCATGGCCTCGTGTTGAAGAATGGCTTCTTCTTCCAGGGATAAAGCCAGGTTGCCTTCCGTCTCCGCCTGCATGTCCAGCCAAATCCTCTCATCCCCCACCATGTAATAGGGATAGGCGCGGTGGGCATATCGCTTCCAGGTTTCCAACGATCTGGGGTGCTCCAAAAGATCCGGCTGATCTACTCCCGACCCGAATAAGCCCGTCTTCTTCCCCAGCTCAAACCGCTCCTTCTGTGACGGAACCTCCTGATAAACCCCGATCAGAAACGGAAACCGCTCCTCTTGCCCCTCCACTTGCACCAAGCTAACTACTAAACAAACCGATCCCTCTGTCCAGCATTTAACCGCTGCTCCTAGAAAGAACTCTGGCAACTGCCGATAGCGGATCCCTTGCACATCCTCCACCAACTGCACTACAGCCTTGTAGATCTGCTGGCGCTGTTCCGCAGTTAGCTTCTGCATTTGCTTCACCCATTCGCCGCTCTCCAAAACCAGCCGCTCCCCATAGTCATGGGTATGCAGAAACTGCGTCCAGCCATAGAGTTCCTGGGGTAACTCTGGGGGATCCCCTACCCCATCCTCCTGCTTCCGTTGTTCCTGCACCCAAACCCGTAGGACTTCATCCTGAACCTCATCCCGGATTCTGCTTTGGTAGTTGGCTTCTGTGCGGTGATCCAAAAAATCCCGGTATTCACCACTACCCCGTAGCCACAGGCCAAACAGGATCAAAATCGGCACCTCATCTAGCCAACGCAAATCACCCACTAAACGGACATTCTTCCCCAAGTTACGTTTCCAGTAGGGAAAACGAATGTCAAACAGTTGATCTAGCAGGGTGGGATCCCCTTGTTTCAGTCGCTCCACTAATTTAGACAGAGGCTCGGTCAGGCCGAATCTGCCCGCAGCCTGCTCGACCGCTGCCGTACAATACACATACATGGGCTCCCTCCTATCATAGCCGAAGCTGAAAACCGTTCTGGACAAAACTGAAATTTATTTTATGCTAGGCTACTTCAACTGCCCCATACCCCAACAAATAGTTGCAATCAGCCATCTGCCCATGCCGTATCATTGGCAACAAAAATTCTCGGCTTTATGAGTACAATCCGTCGTCTGCTTGAAATCAGTCTCCTGGTAGCCGAGACCTTGGCTCAAGTTCGCCAGCATCAACCCGATCTTTGGCTGCTAGAGAAGCAGGCATGGGATCCACAATCCTCACTCTTTGTAACAAAAGCCGCTCAATTTCTTGAAAAATATGAACAGCGCCTGGGAATCTCTAGAGCAACCGATACCCTTCTGCGTCAACTCCTTCAGCCCCAGTTTTTCACAACCGAAGTTCATACCCAGCTCATCACGCAAATCGGCCAGCTCTGGCAACCGGAAACTCCGCGCTTGGTGGGAGCCATTTTGTTAGATGCTGACAACCAAACGTTAGCTGTGGACAAAGAGCAATGGATTCAGGAAGTTACGGAAACTTCCATCAACTATCGTTTTGCGTTCGCCAATTGGAAAGCCCGCAATGCAGATGTTGAGCTAAAAAGGCGGGGGTACTATCTGCTGCACGCTCCGGCAGGTGACGATATGACCGATGGTCTTATGATTGCTTTTGCCAGTACACTACCCCAGCATTATTCAGAAGTAGGGCGGGTATTTATCTGCTCCAATGACCGCACCTTTGATGCACTGGCGGCTACATTCTCCAAATATCGCGTGACCTGTTATCGCGTGATTCAGTTGAACCGCCATCGCCTGCGTATCTACAACTATCAAACAGGAATGACTCACGAGTATGGCTCTCCTGACATTTTGGTGTCGATAGTATAATGAGATACTGAGTTCCATGACGAACATTGGTTCCTCTTGATAAGTTATTGGGTCTTGCTGGAGTCAAAATCCAAGAGTTTGTAGAGTTAGAA
>NZ_JAFIRA010000067.1 GCF_022848905.1 Thermostichus vulcanus str. 'Rupite' | reverse complement strand
AGCGTTCACGGTTTTGAGTGGTATCTAAGCTTAGAACGCTGGCTCCCCCTTCATCTCTTCAATCTCCAAAACTACCGCACAGCAAGGCACCCAGCTATCTGTAAGCAGCTTTTGTCAGTCAATCAGGCCTGATCCACTGCCCCTCGTAACAGAGCAATGTCATCGGGATCCTGAAGGCTCAGATCATCTACTAGCCACTTACTGGAGAACATCACACCGTTGTAGGGTTGATCGGTTGGTTGATCTCCCCCTTGAGGATTAAGTTGGGCATCCGTTTTGGGCACCTGAAAGGGACGGCGCGTAAGGGATCCAAATCGATCTCTGTGTTTGGGCAGCAGCTGTCTGATCTGTCGCTCTAGCTCCCTCCAATACTGTTTCACCTTCTCTGGAGCCTCATGGGCAAAGCGAGCAGCAGCAATGGAGCTAAGGTTGGGGAATCGGATCAGGTTCTCCAGATCGTCGTCTTCTTCAGAAACCCCCAGGCACTCAGCAATCCCTCCATACTTCCAGGCCATGCGTTTGGTGAGTTCTACCGCATTCAGCATCTCCGATCCGTTGAAAAGTCCTGGATACACTTCTCCCATCAATTTCCAGAACATGCGCATCGATCCCGCAGGAAGGCCCGCTCCTTCACAGAACTTGTCCCGATACAGCAAGTTGGGGTGAACTGCACTGTACATGCCTGAGAGAGTGGATCGCTCCCCCGGAGCCACCGGGATCCGCCAGGTACGGGTGTTTTTGATGGCCTGAATCGACTGGCCCAATCGAGTTTGCAAACTGCCCCACCAGGTACCCACATTGAGATTGCCATAGGCTTTTTCTTCGGGATCGGTGGGTAATTGAACTCGACTCTGAGCCAGGGTTTGCTGAGCTTCCTTCCATGATTTGTAGTCAGGATCCTTAGTTTTTGCTTTCAAAGATTTTTCAGGATCCCCCAGGGGAACCAGAGTCCAATAGCTCTTCCAAGTGTGATCGAGCTGAGCATCCCAGAGCTTATTCCACTCCCAATTGCTTTGCTGATGCCATTTCTGAAACTCTCTTTCGTAGTTAGTGTGAGATCCTTCTGTTGTTCCCATAGTAGGGGCAATTTTTTCCCAGATCTCTGGCCCACGTTCTTCTAGATGCTTAACGCAGGTCTGACGGATATGATCTCTCACCTGCGTCCCGATCTTTTTCCAGAGTTTGCGCATCTCCTGGGTGAGTTCCTCTGCAAAGGTTTTGGCCTCTTCTCTGGGTACTAAAGCTGTGATCACGTTAGGAAAGCCTGCTGTGCTCAAGCTATTGGAAAGACGATCGTTGAATCGACTGACAGGAGTGCTATTTTCACTATCGATCTCTCGAAAATACTGATCAAACTCTGGATATTTCTTCAGAATCCAGGCATCAATGATCTCCTGTCCCCAAAGTGAAGGGGTGATTACAGCATCCGGGCCATAACGTTCTGCAATAAACCAACAGAGACGGGCGCTCAGGTAATGCAACAGGTAAGAACCAGACCAGAAATCCAACAACTTACGGGAGGACTTGATGAACTCCTGCACAGGAGAAAAGGTAAACAGTAATAGATCGGCATGGGAAACTGGCTCGGAGGGTTGCCAGTTTCGGGGGAATAAGGCCCCTGTAAGACCCGAAACAATCGAGTTGTGATCCTGTACCGCACAGTCAGGGATGCGGGTATCGGCAGGCAAGAGCAGAGCTGCGGAGGTCTGGATCCCGGTCTCCTGAGCAATTAACTGCGGATAGAACCGCCAGAACCACCAAAATGCTTTTTCCGGTTCCCCATGACGCACCTTTTCGTAAGGAATGATCCGATTCTGAATCTCTTCCAGTTGCCCTTCCGTTAGCGGATTCCAGATCTGGATATGCTGTTTCTCTCCAGATAGAGGGTGACGTACCTCCACCTGGGTGCGTCCCCCTAATTGCTGAGCATCCTTAAAAATGCCTTTTATGGATAATCGATCGGAAGCGGCAGCAATATGATCGGCAATCACCCCCTGATGAGACTGCCACCAAGACTCCAGTTCTTCCCCATAACGATAGAGTTCATCCACCTGCTGCCAGGGGCCTTTGCCGTTTTTATACTGATACAGGGCTTTTAGCTGAGGATCATGTAGCAAAGCAAACAGTTTGCGGCGAAAATAAGGGGTGCGGTCTTCAGTCATCTGGCCACCTCTGAGGGCATCATGTTGAATAACAGCTATGCAATCTTGATTACAGCCCTTTCGTGGGTTTGCTACAACAACAGTTGTGCCCTTACCCTATTCTGAAAGAGCACTGGGGATTCCCCCGTGCTAGATGACTAACGAAAGGGCTGTAAGTGCCAATCAGTACCATCAAATCTCTTCATCGCCTAATCGACAGCATAAACGGCTACCTAAAACCTGCGCCCATTTGTGACGCGAACGGCAAAATAGTACACAGTTCGCTAGACAACGATAGAGTTCGGTGGGGTCAGCAATTCTGGTCCACCCCAAGTCTCAACGCGGGAGAGGGTGTGCGCCGAGAGAGGATAAAACCGTACTTGATCTTCTGTCAGATCTAGCCGGGCTTGAAGACGTCGTTGTAGATCCCGATACTGATCTGGCCCTAACATACACTCGAAGACGCTGTACTGCACCCGTTGACCATAGCCCTCCAACAGATCAGAGACCTTTTTGCGCCGTTTATCGCTGGGAATGTCGTAGGCGACCACATACAATTGCATATCTCACCTCAGCGAATCAGATGAGGGGTATAGAAGGGCAGTTGGTTCCCGACAAACTGACGGTAAATCTGCACCTGATGGTTGACGAGCGCCCAGCGGGGGATCTCCTCTTCAGTACCTGTAACGGGATCTTTAGATGGCTGAACAATATCTTCCATCCGTTGAATGAAAGCTTGCAAAAATTTTGTGCGGCCTGACTGAGTCAGCAGGCAACCCTCAACCTCATCGGTGAAATCTTCGAATGGATCCATTACCCCTGTATTAATCAACCATAACACCAGCGAATCGATGATCGGGGCGCGGAACTCTTCGATCAAGTCAGAGGCTAGGCAGGGATGGTTATGGTGGCTGGTGTGCAGGCAGCCTTGGTAAGGATCGAGCCCCTGCAGCTCAATTAACAGCAGAATATGATTCCAGAGCAACTGGTAGCCAAAGCTGAGCATGGCATTGACGGGATCGCGAGGCGGGCGGCGGCTACGAGTGGTGAATTCGAAGCCAACATGGGTGAGGCATTCTCCTAGGGTGGGATAGTAGCTTGCAGCTGCAGCTCCCTCTAGCCCCATCAATTCATCAATACTCTGAGCGGAGTCCATATCGGTATGGAGTCTCTGGAGCAAGGCAAGTTTCTCGCCGCTCACCTGAGGCTTGCGACGTCGCTGCCGCAGTAGGAGGATCCGACAGTTGTGCACCTTGGCTTTCAGGATCTGGCGAGCGGTTTCCAGCTTTCGTTTGGGTGTCAGTTGCATTTGCATGTCCTGCAAGGCTCGATTACCCCGCTGGATCGGCTGCAGTCGTCCGTAGCAATATCCCATATGAGAGAGATAGGCAATGGGAATGTTGCGCTGTAGACAGCTCTGGATCAGTTGGGTGGTAACCTGGGCATGGCCAAAGATCAGGATCTGATCCAAGTGAGGGAGCTGAGCCTGCTGGAGGATAGCGCCCGCTCGTTTGACAACCAGCAGTTCCTGATGGAGGCAGAGGTAGCAATCTTGCTGGGATACATACAGTGTCTTACCCATGACGCTACTCCTTGTGACCAGGGACTGGATCACCTTGAGGCTTGGAATCAAACCAGAAGCCGAAAATCTAGCCTTCTTTAGGTTATGGGGCGGAGGGAAAAATGCTGTAGATCGAGATGCGAATGGCGAAAAACATGAAAGAAAGAGGGGTAGTTCGCTGCGCAAGGATTCATACCTGTGACTCCCCATCCCTCTCAAACCTATGCTCGCCCCCAGAGCTTCGACCGCCTCCTCTGCCTGATCGCCACTCTGGCCCAGTACCCCGGTGTCGGGCATCTCACCGGTCACTCCCGCCTGCAGGAACTCCTTATCTACCTGCACTCTGTGGCTACCCAGCAACAGATCGTTCTTCCCCCCTGCTCCCCCCATACCCTGCACAAAGATCTACAAACCCTGAGACACTACGGCATCCTCAGCAATCAGATGTATCGTTGGGGCTACTATCTTGGCCCTAGTGCCATGACCGAAGTTGAATTCAACACCGCCCTCAGCGCCCTCTACTCCCAGGCCACCTACCAACGGGATCCTCAAGCCCAAGAAGTTTTCAACTCTATTTCCCAGCGTCGCTGGGGCAAAAGCCAGGGTTCCAAGGGCCTGGCCCACTTCTACCCGGTTCGAGCCCAGATCAACCGCTCGATTACCCCTACGGATCCCACTCAAGTCAGCCGCAGAGGATCCGCTACCCGCACCCTCTACAGCGCTCTTGATACCCTAGAAACAGCCATTCTTAAAGGAGAAGCACTCCAGATCCATCGCATCTCGGATCCTTACCAGCAAGGGCAAAGTGACCCAGGATCTCGGTCACAAAAGGGATCCAAATCCATTTGGCCTTTGCAGTTGATCCACTACGACATCGCCTGGTACCTAGCCTATGAGCAATGTGATACCCAGCATTTGGTGATAGGTCGCTTGGATCGCTTCGATGATCAGTGCCAGGTTCTCTCTCTCCCGACCCGCAGCCGCTCTCAACAACTTCAACGTCTTCAACAAGTTCATGAGCTTCTAGAAAACGGATGGGGTCTTTTCCTGGGTGAACCTGAAGAACAACGCCAAGAGCTCCGCGGCCAACTTCCCCTTACTGAGATCACTGTCCGTTTTTACGGCAACACTATCGCGTTCATCCATGAGGGCGGCTACCGTCATCCCAGCCAAAAGATCTTGACCTCATCTGGGCATAGTCAGTACGTAGACTATCAGGTCAGGCTTCCTCCCCGCTCTCATGGGGAATTCTTGCGTTGGGTGAACCGGTTCATGGGCAATGTTCAAATCCTGACTCCAGCAGGACTGGCTGAGCAGCATGCCCATTGGGCTGAGGAACAGTTGCAGAGGTATAGAAGTGGCAAACAGAGCGACCCAGGCTCCGGGTCACAAAAGGTTACCTAGAGTACTCCAGGATACGGGGCGCAGATTCCGGGTCACTAAGGGTCCGCTTCTTCCCTGTGAAACGTGAAACCAGAGAGACTCAAGCAGGCAGAGCCAATGCTCCTTCTAAACATCCAATCGGGATCCATTCACGACATCGCTCAAAACATTACTCAAAAAACTTCTCACGGGTTCAGGGCCAGTTGGATCTGTTCTTCCGTTAGCTCTCGAATCAGGGTGGTGCGCAATGGGTCGGGGGTGAGAGCCTCGGCGTAGGACGAGTTCAGATAAGCCGCATAGTCTTCTGAGTCTGCTTCTGCCTGCAAGTAAGTTCTAAAGAAAGCGGTCGTCAAGCCCTTGAGCAAAGGTCGAGCAGCTTGGGGATCCGGCCCGATCAATTCCTGAGGCACCGGAAACGCCCCCTGCCCTCCCCCACCCAAGAAGGTGAAATGAGTGGATCCCTCCACCATCACCAGATACCGCTGCTGGGATCCCAACCAAGTAAAGGGCTCGATCTGCTCTGGTAAAGAAGGGGCGAAGTAATCTTCGCTACCGGCCATGATCATTACCGGGATCCCCACTTGGCCCAACCCTTCCGGGCCAAACACCGTGCTGGTGAGGGGGTTAAGCGCAAACACCGCTTGGATGCGTTCATCCACCAATTGCTCCGCCTGTGCCGCCAGGGCGGGATCCTGAAACACCTCGTTCGCCCGACATTGCAGCAGCAAAGAGGCATTCAAGGTCAGGCCCAAAGAATTTGAAGTTTGGCAGTCCTCTTGCAAGCGGGTCGGATTCAGACTGGCTCCCGCTGTCGCCAACACCGTATACCCCCCCAAAGATTGGCCAAACAGCCCTACCGACTGCAAATCCAGCCTGCCCCAGCGGCTGGGATCCTGTTGGGCCTTTAGCTCCAGCTCATCCAATAGAGAAGAAATATCTTCAGGCCGTGCCACCCACTCATAGGGGCCGGGCAAAGAGCCAAACCCCGACAAAAAGTTGCGCACGCGCTCCACACTGGTGCCGGGATGCTCCAATACCGCCACCCCGATACCCCGGGAGGCCCAATGACGGGCCAAATAGGCAAAGGTATTGCGATCAGAAGCAATGCCGTGGGAGACCACCACCAACGGGATCCGCCCCATTCTCTCCGGTAAATAAACATCCACCGGCACAGGCGTATCGCGCCAGGGATGATCAAACTGGAAGCTCTCCATCTGCCACTCAAAGGCTCCCACTGCCTCGGGGTCAAGTCTGGGCTGAGCCAAGTTTTGGGATACCGAGTTGGAAAAAGCCAAAGAGGATGACTGAGCTTCTTGGGTGGCTTCCTGTCGCAGCCCTGCGATCACCAGATCCCGTTGTCGAAACAGTTGGCTGGCCTCCCGCACCACGCGAATGCTCATGTCCAAATCGATCCGCAGCTTCTCCAGCGGATAGTGGCGCAAAATGTTGACCAAGGTGAACCCGCCCGGATCCCCAGCCGCCCGGATCAAGGCCGCCCGCAAGGCATAGAATTCCGCCTCTCCCTCCCCCGCAGAGTGCAACACCAGCGTTAATCGCCGCAGCAAATCTTCCCCAATTGAGGAGTAGGTAAACTGGCTCACCGTGACTGGGTTGAGGTTAAAGTCCCGTGTCAGCAAGTCCGCCAAAGCAGCCTGTTGTTCAGGATTTAGCCGCCGCAGATAAAAATCCAATCGCCGACTGACAGTGCCAGTTTCCGCAAATTGGGCCAAATCTTCCACGGGCAAGGAGACCTCGATCAGGGGGGGCAAAAACACCGCCAAGCGCTCTGCGCCCCACACCTGACTCAGCCCGGAGAAAACGGTTCCCAATCCTAGGCCCAAGGCCAATAGCCCCCGTGGCCAATTCATGGCTACAGTACCCCCTTCGAACTCGGGATCCCTTCTTGGCGGCGCGGATCCCGTTCTACCGCCGTGCGCAGGGCGCGGGCAAACGCCTTAAAACTGGCTTCAACAATGTGGTGGGCATTGATTCCGGCAGCCTGACGAATGTGAAGGGTGAGCTGAGCATGGTTTACGACTGCCTGATAAAACTCTCGCACCAACTGGGTTTCGTAGCGGCCAATGCGCTCGGTGGGCAACTCCAGCCCGTAGCTGAGATGGGGTCGGCCCGAGAAATCCATCACCACCTGCACCAGCGCTTCATCCAAAGGTGCCCAAAAATGACCGAAGCGATGAATGCCCCGCCGATCCTGCAAGGCTTGTGCTAGGGCTTGCCCCAGGGTAATGCCGACATCTTCATTGGTGTGGTGGTCGTCGATGTGCAGATCCCCCATCGCTTTGATGTGCAGATCGATCAACCCATGGGTGCTCAGTTGCGCCAGCATGTGATCCAAAAAAGGGATCCCGGTATCGATGTCGTGGTAACCCTGGCCATCCAAATTGAGCTGGATCTGAACGTCGGTTTCGCCGGTGCGACGGTGAACGGAGGCGGTTCTCGGCTGAAGCAGGCGGGAGGAATCGATGGCAGTCATGAAGAATTGAAAAGGAGGGGCAACAGGCCTAAGCCCAGCTACAGGATCGCACAAGCCCCCCAATTTCGACATCTCTAGCCTGCCCTCCTCTTGGACGGAGGAGCCCACCCATTCCCAGGCTCGGAGAGATCCCCGTTCAGGTGATCGGTCAATACCCTTGGATCCCGGCTAGGGATCCCTATACTGGAGTAGAGACACTGGAAAACGTCAGAACGGCAAGGGTAGCATTAGGTCAGACCGCTAGGGAGAGAGATCAGATGGGATTGTTCGATCGGGTAAGCCGAATCATCAGATCCAACATCAATGCGTTGGTCAGTAGCGCCGAAGATCCAGAGAAAATCCTGAACCAAACCATCCAGGATATGTCTGAGGATCACTTCCAGATGCGGCAAGCGGTTGCCCAGGCCATTGCCAGCCAAAAGCGGATGGAACGGCAGTACGAACAAGCGGTGCAAAGCGTCAACGAGTGGCAAAGCCGTGCGGAGCTGGCCCTACGTAACAACAACGAAGCCCTAGCCCGCGAAGCCTTGGTGCGTAAAAAAACCTTCTCCGAAACCGCCCAGAGCATGAAGCGGCAGTTGGATGAGCAGACCAAGCAGGTGGAGATTCTGAAAACCAACATGACCAAGCTGGAGAGCAAAATCTCCGAAGCCAAGACCAAAAAGGATATGCTCATTGCCCGCGCTCGCTCCGCCAAAGCTTCCCAGCAAATCAACGAGGTCATCGGGCGGGTGAACACTACCAATGCCTTCTCAGCTTTTGAACGGATGGAAGAGAAGGTAAACACTCTAGAGGCCCAATCTGCGGCGGTGGCAGAGCTAGCGGTGGATAATCTCGAAAACCAATTTGCGGCTTTGGAGGCAGGCGGATCCGATGTGGATCACGAACTGCTGATGCTCAAAGCCTCGATGCAGGGCCAATTGCCCTCTGGAGATCTGAAAACCCCAGCCCAAAAACCCGCTGGTGATGAAGTCGATCTGGAATTGGAAAACCTGCGCAAAGAGATCGACCAGCTCTGAACCGCTAGGAGGTTATGCCTTTCCGAGTCCCTGAGGATCCCCCCTCCTTCTGAGCGGGATCCCGTTTTGATGATGTCTAGGGGACACGGGGTGGTAAGCTAACCAACAAGGACTTTGACCTGCCTCTGATAGGGTTGAGGCCCGGTTGGTTTGAGGTAGCCTAACTATGGTTTTGCGAGAGAACAAACAGCGATGACGACAGCGAGTATCAAGCCCCTCCTAAACGCCAAGCAACTGTTGCAGGCTTATGCCTCTGGCCAGCGGGATTTCTCGGGATCCAATCTCAGTGGGGCGCAGTTGAGCGGAGTGAACTTGAAGGGCATCATCCTCCGGGATGCGAACTTAAGCGGGGCAGACTTGCGGGAGTCGGATCTGTCAGGGGCGGATCTCACGGGGGCCGATCTGCGTGGGGCAAAGTTGCGGCGGGTAAACCTGATCGGGGCCAAGCTGGTCAAAGCAGACCTTCGCGGAGCCAATCTCTATCGGGCCAAGTTGCTCAGATCTGATTTGACAGAGGCCGAGCTGAACCGGGCAGATTTGCGAATTGGGGCGGACTTACGCGGGGCCACCATCACCAATACCCACTTCCGGGGTGCCCTTTACGACGAATACACCAAATTTCCGGATGGGTTTAACCCAGCTGAGATGGGAATGTAGTGCCCGTCTTCGAAATCAAAATCTGGACACCATCTATTCGCAGTGATCCTTCACTCGATCAGGTCTTGCCACAACCAAGCTGCATCCTGAGCCGCCACCACAAAGGGTGGATTGTGTAAATCAGGTTTGTTATACCGCAAGGGATCCCTGCCTAGGGTGGTCACACTTCCACCGGCCTGTTCCACCACACATTGAGCCGCAGCCGTATCCCATTCCATGGTGGGGCCAAGGCGGGGATAGAGGTGGGCGGATCCCTCCGCCACCAGGCAAAATTTGAGGGAGCTACCGAGGGAGCTGACTTCTAGTGGGCCGTAACGGGTTTGCAGCCGGCTTAAGAATTGTTCGGTTTCAGGATTGGCATGGGAACGGCTGGCCACCACCTTAAGGGATCCTTCCGAGTAAGTGCGGGTGCGAATTCGGGTCTCGCCTTTGTAGGCACCTAGCTTTTGAGCAGCCGTGTAGGTGAGTGCCAAAACCGGCGCATGCACCACCCCCAAAACCGGGATCCCTTCCTCCACAAGGGCGATATTAACCGTGAACTGACCATTGCGCTTAATGAACTCCTTGGTGCCATCTAGGGGATCCACCAGCCAGAACCGCCGCCAATGTTGCCGCTCGGCGTAGGGGATCCCACTGGATTCTTCCGACAGCACAGGGATTTCTGGGGTCAGGTCTTGCAAGCCCCGCAAAATCAGATGGTGAGAGGCTAAATCCGCTTCCGTGAGGGGGGATTGATCGGCTTTGGCACTCACCTGGACCTGTTCCTGCTGGAAGATCTGCAGGATGGCCCGGCCTGCGGCTTCCGACAAGCAGGCAATGCGAGGTAACCAATCCGCCAACTCGCTCTCTTCAAGGTTATTGAACATTGGCACAGTCCTCGCAAGTTTTGCTGACAAGTTTGAAGTTAATTGCGTACCAACAGCCCATGCGCAGCCAAGTCCGCCTTAATTTGGGGGATTGTCAATTGACCATAGTGCAACACAGAAGCCAAAAGCGCCGCCTCTGCTCCCCCTTCCTGTAGAGCTTGGCGAATATGGGAACACTCACCGGCTCCGCCGGAAGCAATCACCGGCACCGAAACAGCATCAGCCACCTGACGGGTCAAGTTTAGGTCATAGCCCGCTTGGGTGCCATCCGCATCCATGCTGGTGAGTAAAATTTCTCCAGCCCCCCGCTCGGCCATGGTTTTGGCCCACTGCACGGCATCCAACCCTGTCGGCTGCCGGCCCCCGCGCACATACACCTCCCAGCCCTCTCCTCCCGCTTTGGCACGGGCATCGATGGCCACCACAATGCACTGGGATCCAAACCACCGGCTAGCCTGAGTGACCAAATCGGGATCCTTCACTGCCGCCGAGTTGAGGCTGACTTTATCCGCCCCCGCCCGTAACAGTTCTCGCACCCCCTCAAGATCGCGGATCCCACCCCCAACCGTGAGGGGAATGAACACCTGCTCCGCCGTCCGCCGTACCACCTCCAGCAAAATGGTCCGTTCTTCGTGGGTGGCGGTAATATCCAAAAACACCAGCTCGTCTGCCCCAGCCTGATCGTAGGCTTGCGCCAGCTCCACCGGATCCCCGGCATCCCGCAGTTGCACAAACTGGATCCCTTTCACCACTCGCCCTGCTGCCACATCCAGACAGGGAATGATCCGTTTGGCCAGCATCGCCTTCTCCGTGCTTTTAACCAAGACTGTGACATACTCCCGACGCTATACCTACGGTACGCTACGCGAACATCCTACGGATAGAGCGCTGGCTTCTCAGTGACTCCTGCTACTGCGAACGGGCGTTTCCTGAGCTTTATCGTCCTCCGGACGACCCGGAGGGTCATTAACGGGATGCCCCACCGCCAAATACTTGATATTGATTGCCGCATTGTGGTCACGGTCTAGTTCCAGTCCACAATGAGGGCAAGAATGCCATCTATCATGGATTGCTTTTGGAACCTTCTGGCCACAACCAGAGCAATTCTGAGTTGTACCGTTGGGATTCACAGCCATCGTCATCAGCCCAGCATTTGCAGCTTTGACTGAGAGAATTCGCAGAAATTGATCCCACCCAGCATCATGAGCAGACTTTGCCATGCGTGTTCTGGCAATGCCTTTTATTGAGATTGGGGGCATCGGCAGTGAGCACGGGCACAGCGTCATCTTGCAATGACAGCGTGATGTAATAGCCGTCTACCTTCCTGAGGATTGTCGCCGTCTTAATCTTGAACCCGTCAGGGATGGGAC
>NZ_JAFIRA010000066.1 GCF_022848905.1 Thermostichus vulcanus str. 'Rupite' | reverse complement strand
CCTGTAACCGCGATCCTGAACCAACCATGGCGTCTCGGAAGCAGCATGACCAGCGTACCTATCGAATCGAATTCAAAATACACACGTACTGCTATGTCACCGATTAGTTTTGTCAGTCAACCAGCCTAGAATCAGCAGATGAAGAAAGACTCTCCCTTAAGATTGTCTTTATGAATCAGCTCTGAGTCGGTTCTACTCCTATTTGACTCCTGATCCTAATGTTCCACTCAGTCCAGAAGATATTGACTTGGTCGAACGAGAATTGTGGGACTATCGTGAAGTCGCTGGTCAAAGTGGATATCCTATAGGGGGATGTAGTGTTCGAGTTTACAATCCCTTCTAGTTTGGATTCAGATAGGCCTCATTAAAATTAAGAGTAATTATGTCATCTGCTACTGTTCAGATTGCAGCCAACATGGCAGTCTGGGGACACTGGACAAGGATCTTGGCGCTAGCTGTCCATCAGCCTCAAGTACAGTTTGAAATCTACAACACTGTGATTCCCAGCCTTCCTTTACCCAAGTGGATTTCGAATGTTAAACGTGTTTACTCCTTACAAAAAGGAGTTCCCCTTGTTTGTGAACACGGGTTTGAATCTCTTAATCCCTATCAAGCATCAGATTTTCCCAAGATTCTCTGTGTGCGTAAAACCAGTAGAGAAAGCCTAGATCCAAATGTTTATACTCAGGTTATGACGGTTTCTGATCTTGACAAACCTGGAGACTTTTCGCCTGTTGTCTTAGAAACCCCCTTAGTTCATAAGCCTTTTCCTAATCATGTGTTGGTATGTAATGAGGCAAGCAATTTAGAGTATTTGAAGCGGCTTCATCCTGATTACGTCCATAAACTCGTTCACCCCATCACTTCAATGCGACAGCAAATTGCGCACTTGGTGGGCATTGGCAGCTATAACTTGTTTTGGGAATGTGCTTACTATGGGATCCCTTGTCAGCTTTATCCATCCGTTTGGCCCAATGATTCTATTTGGCGGATAGGGCAACTGGGAGAACGATCAATGCCAGGTCATTTTGAAAACGGTGCTCCGGTACTTTCCCAAGCTATTTGGGATTGGTGGCAAGAGGTTTTCTAGTCTAGGTAGGTAGGTGCTAGCCTGGCAGGGATCCGCTGGAGAGAGCAGGCCCGATGAGGTTACTGGGATGGGTTGGTCAGCCAGGCTTGTGGGCGATGGGCCTATTGGCTGGCTTTGCTTCGGTGGGGTGGGCAGCGGTAACCTTGCCAGCTCCCAATTGTGGGGATCGGGATCAGATCCTGCTGTTGCAAGCCCTAGAGCAGATGGGCCGCCCAGATGTCGTACTGGAGGAGGTCGCTCTGTTTGATCAGGGGCGCTGTTTGATCGGGCTGGTGTTGGATCGGCAAGGGCTGAGCGGATCCCTGCCCGGTCAGATCGGTCAATTCCGGCAGCTGCGCTCCCTTTCTCTCAGCCACAACCAGCTTTCTGGCCCAATTCCAGCGGAACTGGGGCAACTGAGCCAACTGCAACAGCTATTTTTGGACTACAACCAGTTTTCTGGGCCGATCCCACCCCAGTTGGGGCAACTGCACAATTTGCAGGGGCTGTTCCTGGATCACAACCAACTATCGGGAGGGATCCCGCCGGAATTGGGCCAGTTACGGCAGGTGGAAAACCTAATCCTCCGAAATAACCAACTTACCGGCAGTATTCCCGGCCAACTGGGTCAGATGATCCTGCTCAAGGGGCTGTTTTTGGATAACAACCAGCTCTCCGGCCCGATTCCAGCGGAGCTGGGGCAACTGTACAACCTCGAGAATTTATACCTATCGGGTAATAACCTGAGCGGATCTCTCCCCCCCGAACTGGCGAATCTGAAGCAATTGCGGGATCTACGCCTCGATCGCAACCAACTGACGGGAGAACTGCCAGCCTTTTTGGCGGAACTGCCCCGACTGGAACGGTTGCAAGTGCAGGAGAATCCAGGTCTGTGTTTGCCAACAGCTCTGTTGGGATGGTTTGGCGAGCTGAATGGTGAAGAACCCATCCCGACCCAAACTTGCTCTTAGCAACTCACTCTGCAAGCAACTCACTCTGTATAAGTGTAGGATCCCAGCTCGCAGAGGTTGAGTTCGTAGTCTTCGGCTTCCGCGCCATTCTCAAAAACGCCAAAGATGTCGTACTCACAGACGGTTTCCCCATCGGCAATGGTAACGGTGGCGCTAGATCCCGCCTCGATGGGGGTGACGATCAGGTTCTCCTCCCAGCTATCGGACTCGCTAGTGCTAATGTAAAACTCCACCAAAGCGCTAGAGGTCTCGTTGTACAGAGTGAACTGCAAATCTTGGGCCAAAACCGCAGAAGCTACCAGGGCGGACAAAGGAGCCAGCAGCAGGGAAACAGGCCGCACCATGTTCATGAGGGGAGAATCCTTTTGGGTATGAATGAAAATGGGTAGAGTCAATTTGTCCAGAGATTCAACCCCTTGCACAGGCACAATCCAACACGATCCAATTGGGATCACAAGGGCCAAACATTTGGAATTGTAAAAAATCTTACATTTGGAGGGTGCTGGTCGTCAAGAGCGCTCCCGATCCCTGGGGAGTCGTGAAATTAGCCCTGCCGGTACCTTGGCCCAACCTGCAATACTGGGATCAGCGTCCTTTTGATCTCTACGGCACACTACGCAAACGGTTAATCATGTACATCCTGGAATTGTTGTTGAAGGGGAATCCGGCGGCCATCGTCATTCATCAGAAAGAGGAGGAAGCGGCCAACCAGGCCTACCAAAGCGTGGTGAATGCCCTCAAAAAAGGATCCCCTGAGAGCCTGGAACTCACCTGCGACCGCACCGGCAAAAAGGTGTTCGTGCTCACCAGCGAATTGTGTGGTGTACAAATGACCTCCAAATCCGGTGGCGCTAGCCCGATGGGATCCCGTACGGGTTTTCTCGCCCAGGTGGGAAGCTGAGCATGGCTCTTGCCTGCTGTTGCTGTGAGGGATCCCGATGAGTAAGGTGGCGATTCGGGTAGAACATTTGACCTTTGCCTGGCCGGGGCGTCCGCCTGTCCTAAAGGAGTGCAGCTTTAGTATCCCAACCGGGGAATTGTGGATGTTGTTGGGGCCAAACGGCAGCGGCAAGTCCACTTTGCTACAACTGTTGTCCGGAGCCCTGACCTATCCCAAACCCCTTTCGGGCCACCTAGAGATCAACGGGCGACTGGGTTATGTTTTTCAAAACCCGGATCATCAACTGTTTATGCCCACCGTGGGGGCAGATGTTGCCTTTGGCTTGGGGGCAGAGCCCCTGACTTTGGTGGAGATCCGACAGCGGGTGGAAACCGCCCTGGGGCAGGTGGGGTTAAGTCATATGATCCGTCGACCCATCCACGGCCTGAGTGGCGGGCAGAAACAACGGGTGGCGGTGGCGGGGGCTTTGGCACGTCGTGCTCAAGTGCTGCTTCTGGATGAGCCGACAGCCTTGTTGGATCCCGATAGCCAAGCGGATCTGGTGCAGTGCATCCGACAACTGGTGGATCAAGAGGGGATCACTGCCCTTTGGGTCACCCATCGGCTGGCGGAACTGGAATGGGCAGACGGCGCGATCTTCTTGTCGGAAGGACAAGTCCGCCAACAGGGATCCGCCCAGATGGTTCGGCAGCAGATTGGACAACTGTTTGGGGCCTGAAGGATCCTAGGAGTGTGCGGAAGGATCCCAAAGAGATCCCAAAAGGGTGAGTACAGCCCCCCACCGCCATTGTTTAGAATAAAACTGTATCCAACTTATGAGATCGGTTGGCGCAAGGTGACTATCCTGGACTCATTCTCTTTCATTGATCCACACGAACCCTCGTTGACCGATCACACCAGCGGGCTACTGGCCCCACTTATCTAGAGGAGCTCAAGCATATGGGACTGTCTGATGTCATCGCCAAAGAACTGGAAAACGCTCGCAGCATCTGTTCCGAGTACGGCGAAGGGGATCCCCACTGCCGTGCTGCTTGGGATGCGGTAGAAGAGGTACTGGCGGCCCGCAGCCACCAACCTACCACCCTCAATAGCCTGGAACAGCACTGCGCCGAAAACCCAGATGCCATCGAGTGCCGGGTCTACGACAACTGATCCCTTTGGTGCTGCATTGACCCTCAGGCAATTGATCACGCAGATTAACTGCTGATTCTGATTGCACGCCATACCCTAAGGGCGATCTGGCCTTATTGCTGGCTCTGTGAGGACAATCCAATAATCTAAAGGCAATCTATTGTTGCTAGCCTGCTGGAGTCCCTCTGGCAGGTTTTGTTTTGGTTTGTTTTGGACGGAGCGCAACCCCCAAGAAGGATCCCGCGCCAGCTATTCAGCCGGCTCAGTCCGTAGCCGTTGCCACAGCCCTACAGTCAGAGCTACTCCCAACAGCAGCATCTGCGGTAGCAGCGTTTGCCAAGTGGGGTAAATGCCAAACCAGCGCAACTTCGGGATCCCGGCCAGAGGGGTCAGCGGTAGCCAGTCAGCCATTTGTAACGCATGCAGGCCACTGCCCAAAAACTTAAAGCCCAGGTAGAAGATCAACAGGCTTAAGCCCCGAAAAAACACCTTGATGGGCAACTTCTTGCCCACCTGCAACAGCAGCACCGCCACCACCGTCAGCGTCAGGGATCCCAGCCCTACCCCCGCCCAAAAATCTGCCGCTGATAGAGAAGGTGCCAAGCCCACATAAAGCAACACCGTCTCCGCCCCTTCCCGAAACACAGCTGTAAAGGCGAGGAAAGCCAAGGAAAAAACCTGACCCTTGGCCAACGCTACATCCGCCTGTTCCCGCACAAAGGTCTGCCAAGAGGCAATCGCTGCCTGACGATGCAACCCAAAGCTGACGAAAAACAGCAACCCAGCTGCCACCAGCCCGGTGATCCCCTCCAACACTTCCTGGCGAGTATGGGTGAGCAACTGCTGAAAAAACAGCTTCACCAGCAGACCCAGCAACACCGCTGCCAGCAAACCCACGGATCCCCCCAGCCACACCCAGGGCTTCTGCTCAGATTGGCCACTCTTACCCAAAAACGCCAACAAAGCCACCAGCACCAGCAGAGCTTCTAGGCCCTCCCGCAGCAGAATGGAAGCAGCATCCAAAGCTGTGTAATCGGAGTAGTCGGACATGGTCTCACCCCAGCAGGCGATTCCATCCTAGCTTTGGGGTAGGGGCAGCCGGAGCACTAGGTTCAGGAACGGGTTAGGCCGTAGCTGGAACAAACTTAAGGGCGGCAGAGTTCATGCAATAACGCAACCCAGTTGGCTGAGGCCCATCGCGGAACACATGCCCCAAATGCCCACCACAGTTGGAGCAATGCACCTCAGTGCGAGGCACAAACAGCTTCCAGTCGGTTTTGGTGCCTATAGCCTCAGGAGCAATTGGCTCCCAGAAACTGGGCCAGCCGGTGCCACTGTCGTACTTGGCTGCCGAAGAAAACAGCTCTTGCCCACAGCCGGCACAGACGTAGATCCCTGGCGCTTTGTTGTCGTGGTAGGCGTTGCGGAAAGGGGGTTCGGTGCCCTCTTGACGCAACACATAGAACTGTTCTTCCGTGAGCAATTCCCGCCACTCGGTTTCGGTCTTGCTGAAGGGATAGGTTTGCTGAGCCATCGCGTGTTGCTCTCCTGCCAGGCTAAGGGGCGCTGTGACGAGTCCAGCCAAAGTGCTCCGTACCGCTAACGCGGACGTGAGGGTGAACAGCTTACGTCGTCTCATGGGAGTTCATCCAATCGGAGCCAGGATTGGGGTGCTTCGTTCTGTTGGTATCTTAACCGTTCTTCGTAAACGCTGAAGAAAGGCAAGACTTCTCGCTGGGTTCTAGACAATTTATCCAATGGGTTCGACATCTGCCTTTACAATAAGCTCAGGATTGGGATCCATTGGGGCAGTTGTTGGGTTCCTCTCCCTCAGTGTAGGTTCCTCAGTACAGGTCGTGGAGTTATCCCTATGTTGCTGGTCGGCTCAGGCGAAAAATTTGTGCGGCAGCTGGAGCAATCCGGGGCCCTGGCCATTTTTGTAACCCCGGAAGGGGGATCCGAAGGCCACTATTTGCGGCGGCTGCGGGGGGCGGGCTATCAGGTGGTGACCCTCTCCAGCAAGGGCATCGGGGATCTGGCTGGTTATCTGACTCGCATCCATGGGGTGCGGCCCGCGATTCTGGGCAAGTCGGAACGGCGCACCTATTTCTTCCCGCCCTTGATTGAGCAGTATCGGGCCACCTTGCCCCCGAAAGCGAAGGGGTTGGTGTTCTGGTTTTATGAAGGGCACGTGCTCAGTCGGCAGGAGTTGTCTTACTTGGTGAAGCTGAGCCAGGAGGACAAGGGGGTGAAGTTTGTGGTGGAGTTGGGGCGAGATCAATCGATTCGTTGGCAACCTTTGCAGAGCGCCTGAAGAATTCTTTGCTACCATCTCAGGTAGATAGCCCGCGGCCCAGACAACCATCCCGCTAGTGGCTTCTTGTGCCCGTGACCTTGCCAAACGCCTCGCTGCAACAGGGTACCTGGTTCAAACTGATCTGTGGAGCAAGTTTCCATCACTTGCCCTCGGTTCGGGAGCTAGCCTTCCTCTATACGCTGGCCGGAGTAGATTGCATTGACTTGGCGGCGGATCCGGCGATTGTGCGAGCTGCCCAGCAGGGGATCCAGTGGGCCCAGGCAGAAGATCCACAAGTGGGATCCCCTTGGTTGATGGTTAGTGTCAACGATGGCGAGGATGTGCATTTTCGCAAGGCGGTGTTGACGGATCCCGTTTGTCCAGTCGATTGTCCGCAGCCCTGTGTGGCGGTTTGTCCTCCCCACGCCCTAGTTCCACTGGCCACTTCTGGAACCGTTCATCTTCAAACGGAACTGTGCTACGGCTGTGGGCGCTGTGAACCGGTTTGCCCTTACCACCGCATTGCCACCCCCAACCATCAGGTGCCTTTGCCCCAGGTACTGCCGTCACTGGTTGGTCTGGGCATTCAAGCAGTAGAAATTCATACCCGCATCGGTCGGCAAGCCCAGTTCGGACAACTGTGGGGATCCCTGCGGCCTTGGCTGCCGCATCTGGAGGCTCTATCCATCAGCTTTAACGATGGCCCTGGACTGGAGGCTTACCTACGGGATTTGCTGTCCCTAATGGATCCCCGGCCCAAGGTGTTGATTTGGCAGGTGGATGGTCGGCCCATGAGTGGGGATATTGGGTCGGGGTCGGGCACCAGTAAAGCCACCCTGAAGCTAGCCCACAAGGTGCTGAACATGGGTTTACCCGGTTATGTGCAGTTGGCAGGGGGAACCAATGCCCAAACGGTTCTGCTGTTGGATCCCCGTTGGCCAGTGGCGGGATTGGCGTTTGGGAGTTATGCACGGCAGTTGGTGGCCTCCTACTTGGAAGGGGGATTGGCTGCTGGGATCCCGCTGGCTAAAGAGCTGGTGGCCCAAGTTAAACAGCGACCGGTAACGGTTGTCCCAGGCTTGCAACAAACTTCTTTCTCCTACGTTTGATTATTGACTATGAATTTCCCCGTAGAATCCTCGACCTTGAACCCGCTGGTGGATCCCGACCGTACCGATTTTCCCGGCCAAGCCCACTACACCGATGATCTGAGCAAACTTCTGGACATTTTGCCCACCCCAATTCGGGAGCGACTGGAGCAACATCCGCAGTTGGATCGCTTGGTGGAGGTGGTGCTGGATTTGGGGCGGCGTCCAGAGGCCCGTTTCCCAGGCTCTGCGGATTATCTCTCAGAAGAGGTGATCACCCGTGCCGAGTTGGATCAAGTGATCAGTCGGGTGGGAGAGTTTAGTGGCGATAACCGCGCCGGTATTGCCTCCACCCTGCATCGCATCAGTGCCATCCGCAATCGCCAAGGGACAATCATTGGCCTCACCTGTCGGGTGGGTCGTTGCATTATTGGCGTGATTAGCATGATCCGTGACTTGGTGGAGCAGGGCCGTTCGATGCTCCTGTTGGGCCGACCGGGAGTTGGCAAAACCACGGCCCTGCGGGAAATTGCCCGGGTGCTGGCGGATGATCTGCACAAGCGGGTGGTGATCATCGATACCTCCAACGAGATTGCTGGAGATGGGGATGTTCCGCATCCAGGCATTGGCCGAGCCAGACGGATGCAGGTGGCCACCCCAGAACTGCAACACAAAGTGATGATCGAGGCGGTGGAAAACCACATGCCAGAAGTGGTGGTGATTGATGAAATTGGTACTGAATTGGAGGCGTTGGCTTCCCGTACCATCGCTGAGCGGGGGGTACAACTGGTGGCCACTGCCCACGGCAACCGCATCGACAATCTGATAAAAAACCCCACCTTATCGGATTTGGTGGGCGGGATCCAATCCGTCACCTTGGGAGATGATGAGGCGCGGCGACGGGGCAGCCAAAAGAGCGTCCTAGAGCGCAAAGCCCCTCCCACCTTTGATATTGCTGTGGAAATGCTAGAACGGGCCCGCTGGGTGGTGCACGAAGATGTCGCTGCCACCGTGGATCGCCTCCTGCGCAATCGAGAGCCCTTGATTCAAACCCGTAGCCTGGATGAGCAGGGGCAGGTGGTGATCGAACGTCCGGTCCTATCTGGCCCACAATGGCCGCCCGCCAGCAGCCCAATGCCTACAGCACGGGAACGGGGGGGATGGCGTCGCTCTGGGCGAATGGAAGCATTACCCCTAGAGTCTTTGGAAGGTCGCTTACGGCAGCGGGATCCTCGGGAAACCAACTTGGTTGTGGAAGCGGGATCCCGTTCTAGCCTTGGCTTAGAAGAAGAAGAGAGCTTGGACCTTGAGGGATCCCAGGGAGAAGACAAACCACGGGATGGTGATGGGCCGTTGATGATTTACCCCTACGGGGTAAGTCGCTTCCATCTGGAACAGGTGATCCAAACCTTAAAGTTGCAGGCGGAGGTTACCAAAGATTTGGATGGGGCGGATATCGTCTTAGCCTTGCGATCCCATGTGCGCAATCGTTCCAAGATCCAACAATTGGCCCAATCTCGCCAGATCCCGGTTCACACCGTCAAAGCCAATACCCTCATCGCCCTGGCCCGCGCTCTGCGCCACATTCTCAACATTGAAAGTGAGGACGGATCCGATTCGGAACTGGAACTGTTCATTCAAGCCAGTGCTGGAGACGAAACAGAAGCCTTGGAAGAAGCGCGTTTGGCTGTCGAACAAATCGTTATTCCCAAGTCCCAGCCGGTGGAATTGTTGCCCCGCTCTGCCCTGATCCGCAAGTTGCAGCACCAGTTGGTAGAGCACTATCACCTGCGGGCCCAGAGCTTTGGCGAAGAGCCCAACCGCCGTCTGCGTATTTATCCCAACTAGCCCAATTCAATCACTGGATTAGGGGGTTGGGATCCCTAAGCTAGGATCTTGCTGTGCAAGGTGCGGTTCGGGGCCATCGGCGTAGCACCCTCAATCCACTATGGGGATAGCCATGACAGCTACAGGAGTCCGCTGGACCACTCGGGATATCGAGGCTCTTCCAGAGAACGAGTGGATCCGCTATGAGATCATCGACGGAGAACTACTGGTGACTCGCTCTCCCCATCACAAACATCAGCACATTATTGGGTGTTTGTTCTCCGCACTGCATCGGTGGTCGCTAGAAACGGGATTGGGGGAACCCTCAATCATGCCAGGGATCCTTTTTTCTGACTCAGACAATGTCTCTCCCGATGTGATTTGGGTTAGTTATGAACATCTGCCCCAGATTCAAGATGAAGCAGGACATTTTTGTGGTGCCCCTGAGTTGGTGGCTGAAGTCCTCTTACCCGGAAGAGTCAACGAAGATCGAGACCGTTTGGCCAAACTGAAGCTCTATTCTGTGCGGGGGGTACAAGAGTACTGGATCGTGGATCGACTGGCCCAAAGAATTGAAATCTATCGCCGACAGCATGCCCAGTTGGTCTTGGTGGAAACTTTATTGGCTCCAGATCGGCTGTCCTCTCCCCTATTGCCGGGATTCACCTGTACAGTATCTGAGCTGTTTGTCTCTCGATTTTAGGGCGGCAGTAAAGCTGTTGGAGCTCAATAGCCCAGCGTGTATCATCCCACAGGCGACACCATTAAAACCAGGAGCCCTTCTGCTGCGTACTAGAGAAGAATGCGGTTTAGCCCTGGCATAGACCGTTTCGAAGTAACAAAATGTTAAAAAGTGTTAGGGCTGTTGCCGGGATCCCTTGCGGATTCGGGGCCTGATCACCTCTGGATAGACCTCCAGAATAGACATCCAAGACACATTTGAGGACACAAGGCTATGCAAAACAATCGTCGCGGTTTCCTACGATGGCTGGCTCTCGGGTTTGGTTCAGTGGCCGGGTTGCTGCCTGCATTTACCCAACGCCGTTCTGCCCGTGTCATTGCTCAAACTCCCGAAGCGGAATTCATCAAGGTGGCGACAGTAGAAGATTTGGCCGACGGCCCCTTCAAGGTGGAAAACGCCTTTGGGGACAACACCCCTACCCTGTGGTTGAGCGGGGATCCCGAGGATGAAGACTCATTACTGGCCTTGGATGCCGCCTGCCCCCATGCCGGTTGTGATGTGAACTGGCGCGGTGAAAATTATGTCTGTCCCTGTCATGGTTCTGCGTTCGCTGCCGATGGGAGCCGTACCCGTGGCCCCGCCAATGCCGACCTGACGAGCTATGAGGTCAAGATTGAAGATGGGGCAATTTTGGTGGCCAAAACGTGACATCCTCCCGACACTGACCGCTTAAGCGGTTATTGCTACGCAACGCTACACGAGCAGCGCGGACTTCTCTTCCGAGCCTGACTCGGTTGAGCGTTTTTGAGTGAGGCGTTGACCCTCTGGGTCGTGCGGAGCACGTTGCCCAACCCCACCATCAGATCAGTCCCAGTGGAGTTGTCCCAATTCGGCTCAATATCAATCACTTGCTCTGGAACAGACACATCTTCCAGAGTTAGAGTGATGTACCATCCATCAGCCTTTTGAGTGATGATGACAGCTCTGACAGCAAATCCATCAGGCAGCGGTCGCGCTAGTCACCTAGCACAAGGTCAATCCCTTTCGCGCCAGCGGTGCGGAGCACTCTAGCCCTTTTGAAATCGATGATGGAAACTACCATTGTTGTCGCAAATCCGGCGTTCACTTTTGAGGTGGCGCAGCCTGCCGTAGGCATTGTTGCTACGCAACGCTTTTTGGAAAGATGTGTTGTGGAATGAATCCATGCACCCTCACTCACGCGCCTCTCATCCCGACGCTATGCCTACGGCACAGGACGCGAACACCTAGAGCATAGGCCTCCCCGTTCAAGAGCTAACTTGGCCGCACAGACAAATCTTTAGAATCTTTAGTTAGAATTGCCTGGATTGGCCGGAAGGTTACAGAAGTCTAGAGAGAGGCTAGGTTAAGGCGCCTCAGAGGAGCCCAAAAAGCTTTTGGGATTTGGGTTGTAGCCCTGATAGCAGCGTATTGAGGGTATCCCGTTGGGTCAGCTCATTGGTGCCTGTTGCTCCTTCGATTAAGACCTTGCGCAGGTTATCTGAGAGTTTGGCATCGGTAAAGTCTGCGCCTGCAAAGCACGTTTGTTCAAATTGGGCATCTTGCAGGTTGGCGCCCACCAAAATGGCTTGTTCCAGATTGGCAAATTGTAACTGGCAGCTGACCAAGGCTGCTCCCGAAAGGTTGCTGCGAAACAGGTTGGCCTGGCGGAAGTCGCTGCTGAAAAAGTTCCCCTCCATCAAATTGGCTGCTACCAAGCTGGCACCTCGAAAGATGGCATGGCTGAAACGACCCGTCTGAAAGCTGCTTTTGTCTAGCTTGGCGGCGGTGAAGTTGCTGTAATCTCCCAAAGCTTGGCTGAAGCTGGATCCCCGTAGGTCTGATGCGGCAAAATTAGCCCGTTCCACATCGGCGCGGCGAAAATTACACAACCGCAGATCCGCCTGTTGCATGCTAATGGAGCGCAAATTGGCCCGTAGCAGGTTGGCTTTGGGCATCTGAATGCGGTCGAATAGGCCCCGCGAGAGATAGGCATTTTCCAGATTGGCACCCAGCAAAGAACGCCCCTCACGTAAGGCTGCTAGCAACTCTCGCGTGGTTTCGATGCGGATGGGAGCAGAAGGCTCGGGAGAGGAGGCAGTCACGGCCAAGGGATCCCTACAGGCAGGTTGGAAGAAGAGCCCATACAGGCTTTACAGTTGCAGAAGGATGTCCTGTCAGTAACTAAGCTAACGTTTGCTTTGGCTGGAGAGGTTAAGGGAACTTTAATAAAGGCGGTTTCGTATCCGCTAATCTTTGCCTCTCCTGTCCCGTTGGAGAAACCGGTAGTGGTAAAGAAAGGGTGGTTCAGCTCCGATCCCCTCCGATTTGTTGCATACTCAGGGCAGCCTTTCGTCAGTGATCCATGCAGGTAGCTTTCATTGTTGATCCCTTATCCCAATTACAGGTGGGCCATGATACCAGCGTTGCCTTGATGGAGGCGCTTCAGAACCGGGGACACCGCATCTTCTGCCTAGGCATTGGGGATCTGTACCTGGATCAGGGGGAAACCTGGGGAGCCGTTCAGGAAATTCAGTTGGATTTGGGGGCAGATCCCTGGTATGCGGTGAAGCAAGAGCAGCTCATGCCTTTGAGCCAAATGCAAGCAGTATGGATGCGCAAGGATCCGCCAGTGGATACCGCCTATCTCTACGCCACTTACCTTTTGGATCGCCTTTCTCCCAGCCAAACCCTGGTGCTCAATCATCCCGCCGGGATCCGCTCCGCCAACGAAAAGCTCTATGCCCTGCAATTTAAGG
>NZ_JAFIRA010000065.1 GCF_022848905.1 Thermostichus vulcanus str. 'Rupite' | reverse complement strand
GTTCACGGTTTTGAGTGGTATCTAAGCTTAGAACGCTGGCTCCCCCTTCATCTCTTCAATCTCCAAAACTACCGCACAGCAAGGCACCCAGCTATCTGTAAGCAGCTTTTGTCAGTCAATCAGGTTTCTCCAAAAAGATTAGTCTCTGAATGACTGTTGCCAGTTTGTTTTTCTGATTGTCGATATAGGTAGGTAACGTCATGGAGAACACCGTCCTTTCATATGTTGCACAGATATCTGCGCAGCTTCAGAAGCCCTTTTGCTTCGATCTGGCGCACCCGTTCGCGGCTGAGGCTGAGGAGACGACCGATCTCAGCTAAGCTGTGAGGCTCATTGCCCCCTAACCCAAAGCGCAGGATCAACACTTGCTGCTCCCTTTGGGTGGATAAAGAGAGCAGTTTTTGGACACTGGCCCGCAGATCCATTGCTTCCCAGATTTTGGCTGGGCTCTGGGACTGATCCTGGAGACTCTCCAGCAGAGAAGCCTCCTCATGGGTAAAGAGAGGAGCATCCAAAAACCCTGTCCCCCGGCTCCAATCCAGCATCTGACGGATCTCATCAGGTGAAAGGTTGGAGGCTAAAGCCAACTCCTCAACGGTAGGAGTCCGGCCCAGATTCTGAGACAACTGATGAGCCACTTTCTTCAAAGCCCGGATCTTTTCCCACACATGATTGGGGAGCCGGATCAGATGACTCTGATTATCCAAAGCTCGCCTGATGGCCTGTCGGATCCACCAAGTGGCATAGGTGGACAAGCGCGTTCCCCTGGCATAGTCAAACTTCTTAATTGCTCGGATCAGACCCAGGTTGCCTTCCTGGATCAGGTCTAGTAGATCCAATCCCTGCCCCTGATATTGCTTGGCAATAGAAGCAACCAGGCGCAGGTTATGGGTGATCAGCTTCTTCTGAGCCTGCACAGCCCGATGAGTACCCGCAAATACGGTCATCTGGCGAAATAGGGTGATCTCCTCGGCCTGAGTCAGGAGCGGATAGCGCCCTATCTTGCGCAGGTAGGATCCCAGGCTATCTTGCAGATCCTGGTGTGCAACCCGCCCAGCTTCTTTCTGCTGACTGGCTGCATACTTGGCCATTTGATGCTGGCGCTTCTGGTTGGCCGGCAGCGACTCACCCCGCAAGCCCAGATTACGGATCCAGTTGAGCTCCTGATAGGAGGGATCCTGGCAATTGATCTGGAAGCTATAGACGCTTTTGGCCCCAACACTGCTGGTCACATGCAGGCTGCGATAGTCATCGACTGTGGCCAGTAAAATATAGGATTCTGGACGCTGAGCCAGCCGCCTCGCCAACCTGTGCATCAGCACTCCCAACCCCATCGATCCGGGGTTTACCTCAAACAACAGCACCACCTGACGGGAGTACCCCTGATGGTACTCAACCAGGACATAGGCAGCCCGCAGTCTCTCTGATAGCTGAGCAGGCAGCTCTAACACCGCCACATCCAGCGGTTGGGCAATCAGGGCGTACCCCAGGGATCCAAACAGATGGGCCACCTCGCTGGCAGTTTTAATCGATTGAAGGTCTTGCAGCTCCAGTTGAGTCGCCATAGCCCCGCTCCCGTTGTCTGGAGCCACTCTAAGCGGGATCCCCTGCTAAATCCTGACAACAAAAAGTATTGAGGAATTTCAGTCAAAATCTTGAGAACTATTGCCAGACAGAGATTCCAGTCGTTTATAGGAGAAGTCGAAGAATACTTTCTTTCATGAGCTTTTCGGTTCAAGATCGGCTAAGGGATCCCGGTAGAGCGCTGAGATTGCCAACCCTGTGGTTTGAATCATGTTTCGTAGAGGCTCTGGACTGATCACCAACACCTCTCCCCCAAAACCCAGGATCCAGCGCTTCAGATCCACATCCTCCAACGACCAGAGGGGCAAAACCACCTTAAGCCGGTGAGGAAACCGGCGATCTCCGGTGGGAGGCAAGTTGAAAAGAGACTGGGGCCGTGAGGATCCCGAAATACGGGGGGACATGTGCTGGTACTTAAAGCGACGGGTACCTTCACTAACAAAGGGAAAGATCCGATCGCTAAACCAGAGTTCTAGGGTGAACTGTGCTTTTTGGCGTTCTTCAGGATAACGGCTGAGGATCTGTCTTTGCAGATGCGGATCATTGCCCAGAAAGATCCCGGCACTGACATCATAGAGTTTGTGCAGACGCTCCAGGGCCGCTAACTGTTCTTTGCGAGAGCGCTTTGCACCCTGGCGCTGATGGAGAAAGAGCCGATCCATCCGCTCAAATCGCATCAAGCCCTGCTTCTCCCCACCGTGGTATTCGCAGCCCAAGTACCAGGCGATCTGATGAAACACCAGTTGCAGGGGCCAGAGGCGAAAGATCCCAGGCACTTCTCCAGGAAAGGTGGCTCCTGGAAGACGCTTGACTTCCAGCAGCTCTCCGTGCTCCATCGCTTCCTCGACCACCTGTAAGCCCCGACGATCCGCCAGGGTGCCAGAGGGAGTCAGGGAAGGATCCACGATGGACTGATTACCCAGTTGGCGAACAGGATAAAGCTCAGACGTATCGATGCGACTGAGGCGCATACGCTGCTCCACCATCTCGTAGACCGCCTGTTCCCAGGGGTTCTCCAGGGTAGGACTGCTCACTTGTAAGAGCCGATAGATCTGTTTGAGTTCGTGGCGACTGAAGATGCCGGAGTGGGTAAAGTACCCCCGTTTCATCGGGAACGGAGGCAAGATCTGATAGGGTTTCAAGATCTTTTCGATATCCTTACGGATGGCATCCCTGTTTTGACCTTGCACCCAGCCCTGCTGCTGAAGTGCCTCGCATAAACTCTCCAGACTGCCCAGTTCGGGGTCAAAGAGAAAGGGTTGGGTCAAAATCAGTCGGATGGTGTAGAACAAGCGACTGAAGCTCTCCCAATCCGAATATGGGTGAGTGGCAAAAGCCTTGGCACTTGAAGGTTCTGGATAGACTAAGGGTTGATCCTGCTCCCCTGCACTCAACAGACCCCCCTGCTTGAGCCAGGCGAGATCCTGAGTGAGTAAATCGGGATTGGCATAAATGGATCCCTTTTCCGCGGCGATGCGGTGAGTTATCTCCTCCAGAGTGCTGCCAGGATGGTGGATCAGAATGGAAAGAAGATGGAGCAACCGCTCAAAATCAAGCAACCGAGAGTACCCGTGGAGAGTGACATGTTGGGTCGCGTTCTGACGGTTAATCAAGGAGCGAGGAATGCCTTTGAGGTTGGTGAGAATCTGTGGTTGACTGGGCAGGGATCCCGATAGATCCAGGGTTAGTACATCCAGAAACCCCTCAGCGGGAACGGGTGGAAAGTGTTTCAAGGACAGAGCCATCGCATCGATTACGGAGTCCGGCACTTGCCTTGACCGTTGTTCATTTCTTTGCTTGCAGACATCAATAGGAGTGGTGAGATGCCATCCGATCCAGTCCAGGGTGGGGAGCTTTTGCAGCAGATCCAATCGCCAGGCTCGGTGAGCGTTGGTGGCGTCATAAATAATCGAGAGTCCTTGCTGAACGGCTTGGTTGGCTTGATTTAGGACTTGTGCTTCAATGTCAGGCCAGTGCCCCTGAATGGTGGGATCCCCGTAGAGGTCTTGGCGAATAGCATCGGTGGAGATGATCTGACAACCCGTCAGGGACTCAGCCAAGCAAGCAGCCAAAGTTGACTTGCCACTTCCTGGAAGCCCGACCAGGATGTGACTAAAACGAGCAAGATTGGAAGCCATAATACAAGAGTCACTTAGTGTGTGCGCATATCCAGAAGGAGCTTCTCTTCAACCCACTTCCTCAAATCGCTGTACAGGTAAAGATCAGAGCCTGTAATGAAACGCTGTTTATGGATATTACGTAATTTCAAGAGAGAAGAATCAAGAATTTGACTCAAAACCTGTAGAATATCCTGAAAGCGGCAAGACCCTTCTTTTTCTGCCTGCTCGTTAAGCTCTGAGATTCGCCTGCTAGAAAATCCCCGACTGTCGTGAATCATTTCGTTGCGCCTGTGGATCCAAAATTCCAAGTTCTTAATTTGACTTAGAAGGAGAGATAGGGAGTTATCCTCTTGAACTTCACCTTTTCCTGTATTTTTGCGAATGGCAAGAAGTATAGCCAGAAAATGAACTTTGCTAGCACGGTAAACAATCTTTGCATACTTTCCATTCCTGTCATAATCCAGAGAGTCTAATAGGCTAAGCTGATCATCAGGCAATAGACCCTTGATTTCCTGAATCTCAACTCGGGATCCGACAGGAGCTGATTTTAGATATCTATTACCGCCAAGCTTTTTGATAGTCTCATCAAGAATCTCCTCACAGCACGAAGACATTCTGGAGAGAAAATGGGAGACTTGTTGATTGTGAGCAAATATCTTGCAGTGAGTATATAAATTGAGTAGAGTACTATACTCTTCAACAGCTTGTTTAATGTCAGCATCCAAATCTGATGTCGGATCCAAGTTCATCTCTTGGATGGACTTCTTAGCAGCATCCACATCCAGATTCATAAGTGAGTCTGCCACTTGCAATCCATTGATGACAGAAGTAACAATCTTTCGACTAGAACTCAGTTGTGATCGACTTAAAATGCCTTGTTCTATTTGGAACGATAAAATCGATTGCCAATCCTTGAGAACCTTACAGGCTCCTGCAAAGTCGTAGCGTTCCAGCAATTGCTTGACAACCCGATATTTTTGTGTTCTCTGATATTGCCAGTAGGACGTGAGATCACAGGTGGAAGGCTGTCCATGCAAGACATTCTGCTTAGAAAGAACTGGATCGATGAAAAGTAGCTTAGGAATATCAGCAGTAATCGACTGTAGGCGGAGCGCTGTTTGCATCTGTTGTGTTCCACCTTTGATACTCACAAGAACAGTCTCGTCAGGATCTATCTGCTCGACAAAAAACTGATAGTAGACGTTCAGCAGTTGATCTGCTTTGACTGGGGATACATCCTGAGGAATCATTCTTCTTAAGAGAATAATCTCTTCTCCTAGCTCAACTTCAGCCCATGTCTTAAGAATCTCAAACAGAAAGCAGGTATCTTGATCGTGTTGGGAAGGTTGATCGGTGACAAAGATATTAACCTTTTTTACAGAGAACCGATGAATTGCAGTATTGAGAACACCCCATATCCTGCCCGGCCTGATCCGACCATGCCAGTTGTCGGGATCCTGTCGGTATGCCGATAGAAGTTTCTCAGTCAGGCGACGAAAGCTATAGATCTTCTTACCATTATCTCTAGTTTTGTATTCCACCTCCAGCTCTTTACAAAGTTCATCTGCGATAAACTCATCACGGGTATTTCTTTCCCACAGTATTTTTTCATCACTCGTGAGTCCTGCATCAGTAGTATTTGGCTCATCTCGGTCAAAACCTATTGGCAGAAAGTAATCAAAGTCTTTGAGTTTTACAGCCAGGTCAGAAGTACCGATATTGGCGATTAGAACAGCCATAGTTTCTCACTCAGAATCAAAGTTAACTTTTTCGTAGATGTCTTTCATAGCCAGTTGGCACTGGATGGAGGGCAGCTCAATCAGGGCTTCAGGATCGGTGATGTCTACCAAGATCCACTCTCGCCGACTTTGTTTGCGGTAATGCTCGATTGCTGGAGTTGATTGAGCCACAACCAGATACTCTTGCAAAGACGAAAGTTGGCGGTAGCGGCTGAATTTCTCTCCTCGGTCATAAGATGCAGTAGAAGGCGACAACACCTCTATCAGCAGGGTGGGATTCAGTAGGGTATCCAGCTCACCGTCGAGGAATTGGGGATCCTCACAGACCACGACAATATCAGGGTAGGTGTAGAACTCTGCTTCATCCACGGCCACCCGCATATCCCCCATATAGATCTCACAGGGTCTGGAGCGGAGCTGACTATGGAGACTGGCAGCAATATTGAGAGAGATCAGGTTGTGTTGACGGCTAGCCCCGGTCATGGCCACGACATCACCATCAATGTATTCGCTCTTGATCTCAGCTTGCCGCTCTTGAGCAAGATATTCGTGAGGAGAGATTTTTGGGTAAGGGTGGGCAATCATGTCTTGTTCTCCAGGATCCAGTTGCGTAGGGTGCGTTCAGCTTGGATTTCATCCTCCCTTGCCTCAGTCAAGAATTGGTAGAGTTTGCTCTTGGGAAAGCCAGGGAAGCTAGGGCTGATCTCTACCTCCTGATAGCCTTGTGAGGTGAGTTGATAGATCTGCAACTCCTCACCGTTGAATTGCCAGAATTCAGGGATCCCCATGGCAGCGTAGAGTGCCAGCTTATTGATATCACTGTGAGTAATGTCAACTTCCACCACCAGATCAGGAGGAGGATCCTGGGTAAGATCGACAGTGCGGCCTTTCACCTTGGGTTGGTTTTGTAAGTAGTAGGCATTGTCAGGTTCTGCTCCACGATCCAGGTTGGGATAGTCCAAGGTCGTGGATCCCATGGTCTTGATTCGCCCAATCCATGTAGTTGCCAGGATGCGCACCAAGAGATCAATCATCCTGACCAAGAATTCATGCTCTTCGAGGGGCATGGTGATCTCCAGAGTGCCTCGGTCAAAGATCAAACGAGAGGATCGGTGTTCGCTCAAGGCTTGTAGGATCTGCTGGTAGCGATCCCAGGTGAGGTGATGGAAGATCACTCTCTGTTCGGGGAGATGTTGGCGAGTGGGAGTTGTGAGCATAGCGGGTTTCCTCTGCGTTGAGATTGCTCCGGTAGGGTCATTTTGGCAAAGCTGTTCAAGTTTTTAGGCCAAAAAGATGAAGGCTGCCTTCCAGACTAGATAGGTCATCCAGAAATTGAGAACGCACATGCTGACTACTCGCTTGGACACCTCCCATAAATAGGCAGACCACTTCCTGGCACTGGGTATCAGCTTGTTTATGCCTGATTTTGTGCCTCCTAATGCTTACCCAGGAACAATGGGCGTTACCCTGTGCAGCGTTTCCGCCAAGATCAGGGTTGCGCTTGTAGTTTCTGGTTTGGTCGCTTCGGTAAACCAGCTCCATTCCATCTCCTCGGGTACTCGCCACATCATTGGGATCCACCCATTTTGAGTCTGAACTGTCATCTGAACTTTCGATCGGATCCTGATCAGGGCCTGGGACAGCGAAAACAGCACAACTACTTGGCGAGAATGCCTCATAGTTAGGATTCTGGGATCCCGTTAATAATCGCTCAGGCCAAAGCTGCTCAACCTTTTGGTACCATCCCTGGTACAGTTCATCCCATTTTGCTGGATCAAGGGATATACCAACTTTTTTGAATTCACCCTTGATTTTGATATCCAGCGTTAGGTGACTCCCACGGGATGCAGGAATGGGATCTCCTCCTCTTCTTTCCATCATGAAGAGGTGTAGAGGTCTGCGCCAACCCCGGCCTACTCCGCCTGTCATCACCGCTACTCGGATGATTGGCAAGAGGATGCCCATAAAGATCTCTTTGGGAGCCTCAACTCTGAGTTCACCCTTCCATGAGTAGAAGAGTGGAGAATTTCTCGATCTACTTCCCCATGGATCTCCCTGGATCATTTCCAGTCGCACGCAGCCTTTGTGAGACTCAGGCTCCAGAGTTCCAAAAAGCTCCCCTACAGTCTTCAGAGCATTTTCTCTCGTCATGACCCCTAGGAAGAAGCGCAAGGCCCAGGAGCGTAGCCATCCCCGCCAGTGGGAAGGCCGGAGTTCTAGAGTCCTCATGTCTGGGCCTGCATTGCCCTGGCTAGAGAGAGTGAATCTCAAGAGGCTTTCTGACACCCCTTCGGCGAATTGCCTGGATCCAAATCCAGGAACCAGGATCCGCCCATACCCCGAGGCAGTGCGGCTACCTACCCCCAAGACTTTTAGAGCTTGTTGAACCCAGGACCATACTTCATTCACTTCCTCCTCAGTTGCCCCAGGAATTCCCTGAATAGCTACGAGGAATGGGATGGGATCCCGTCCATCGCCTAGTGTATAGAGAGATAAAGGAGTACCCTGACCTTCATGAAATACCTGGAAGTTTTGCTGAGGATTGACGATATCTAGGCTTAAGGGTGTGGGTTCTAAAGGCCAGGCATCGAGAAATTGTATCTTGCCTGCTGAGATAGTACTTCCCTTCTGAACGCCCAAGAGCTCTTCCATTCTGGCTATGCGTTCAGGTCGTTGTTTTGCCCAAGCCCGGACAATTCCTCTGATAGAGGATCCAGGAATATACCCATTGAGGGGTAGCTTAGGCAGAAGATCCCAGTTATCGCCAACATTGCGCTTATCCTCCGGACGACCTCTTTCTGGAACCCATGGGCCAGCAGGCTCTCCAGCGGAGACTAATGTCTCAACATCGGGGTGGGGATAGGATCCGACTTTGGCTCGCCAGCGCAAGGTAAAAGTTCCCTGTCGAAAAAGGTTTGTTGATCGCTTTTGATGCTGTTGAGCCAATAGCTCAATTAGACGAGGGCCTGTGTACATTGCTTACTCCTGATAGGCTCGTGCCCAGAAATTCCAGTGATTCGCGAGGTTCAATGCCCTTCGCCATAGCGCAAGATATTCAGTGGGGCTTTCAGTAGCTTTCTCTTGGATGATTCTCATTAATTCTCTAGGGGGTAGCTTGTCCTGCTCACTCACTAGTTGACCGAGCAAGACAGTCCATACGGGTACGGTACGCTCACGAACTTTGCCTGCCTGCTGGTTAGACTGATTGACATACCCTGCTGCTGACAACAGCCCAAACACGCGCAAATGTTGGGATAGACGGAGAACTGCTGTGAGGTCATCCTGAGTGAGCTTCTCAGAGCCTTGAGATTGCATATAGCTCTGGATGTGTTGATGGGCCAGTAGGCTCATGTGTTCTGGACGAACCAGGGACGCATTCTTGGCTGTTGAGGTAGGCTGGTTGCTTACTGGGTTCAGAAGTGGTGAATTTCCCTGCTTAGTTTGAGGATTGGGAGGAGTTGGTCTGGGATACCCTTGGTTTTTGTACTTAGACATTAGTTGACTCCTGTAGCGGTTTTAAGAGTGTTCTTAATTACTGGGGCTTCGATTTTGGATACCCATCCCTGTACCCAACCCCGCCCGACATTGGCCTGTCCTCCCACTTGGAACAGACCTTGGAGTACATCAAGTAATTTTTTATGTTCATGCGTGAGATCTTGTTGATTGGGAAGGGGGCTGTATCCCCAAGCAAAATAAAGGATAGTGTCACGAGGGATACACACATCTGTCCAGAAAACCTCTGCTGATCCTGCTTGGTTTGCTCCTTCGCTATCCTCCTGAATCTTGTTACGGATCTGAGTCCAGAGGGAGTGTTCCATTAGGATCTGGAAATCTGCATCAGGAAGAATGATCCGATTCTTAGTCCAGGTTGACTTTGTATCCCCATCCAAAACCTCTGGCCACTCTCCACTCAGCTCAAAAGACTGATTTGAAGGTATCTCGCTCACCTCAACCTCAGCATCTGCAACGATGTATCGTCCCGGTCTGGTTCCGATTGGATGGTCAGGAAAGGCTGGCAGGGATTTGCGAGATACCAGCGCATGATCTCGAAGTAGGGAATGACAGCTCACCCAACAGAAAACAGGCCCTCCCCCCTTCAAAGACATGGTGCGCATCGGCATCCATAGGAGACGTGCATCACCAAACCAGACCTGGTGAACTCCCATTTGACTATCTTTTTGGAGTTCCCGCCCAAACAGAGTATCGGCAATATCTGGATCTTGAAGCGTTACTTCATTTCGTAGGCTTCCTCGTAACGAAGAGCCGGGGACATAAGGAAAGTTGGTGTGAGCTTCACGAGCAATCTCCAGGATATTTCCCAGATCTCCCTCTCCGCCACAGTGGATAGGAGCAAGGCTGTAAAGATAGCCAACTCGAAAGTCAGGTTGAGTCATGTCATTTTCCCCACAAAAGTGTTCCGTAATTCAAAGATTCAAAGGTCTGAAACTGAGCACATGGGTTGCCCAGTAGCTGCCTGAGTGGCGGCGGCGGATCCTGTTTGAAGTGATACACCGTGCCAGCAGGAATGAAGGCCCGTTGGGGCAAGAGAGCAAAGTCGGCCTTCTCACTCTGCTCACTGTCCTGCTGCCGCCGCCGGATCGCCGAAATCCCACCCCAGAGCAAAGCCCGATCCGTGGCACATCCTGCCAAGTGAGGCTGCCACTGGGAAGGATAAGCCTGGTAGATCGGGGCTGCCTCCTCAGCCTGGGCCAAACCCGGAGTGAGCAGATAGGCAACCGATCCTGTCCTTTCCCGGAACCGATCCCAATCGATGCCGGGATCCCAGTTTTCAAGAGGTGCAACCAGCGCTCGATGCCCCTCTCCCCCCAAACGAACGGTCGTGGACGGGATCCGGGTACTAATGGCAGCAGCCAGTCGCCACCCAGGACGCAGACGGATCGCTACCTCAGTGAAGTAACCTGCCTCATCTTTCACCTGGCGGGTGTCGGGCTGGATATCGATGTGAGGCAGCACCTGGGTATCCCAGGGATCCCCCTGAAAATCAGAGGACTGGGGAAGCTGTCCTTCCAGATAAGCACTCAACGCTGAGGCTCGGATCCAGGGCTGTGGGCGGCCCTTAATGTACTCTCCTTCCTCTAGGGGAGGGGGCACCAGAGGCGGAAGGTTCTGATCATCCCATTGAATATGTTTCCAATGATCCTCCTGGACGGGTTGCAACCGTTGGTACTTGTCCCCCTCAGCAAGTTCTTCTGGCGTGTCATCGATCTGAGCCGGATCAGCATTGGGATCGTAGTGCCCCATGGCCAGCAGATCCTTAGGAGTAGGCAACCAAAGGGTATTCTCTTGGTCTAAGAGGAATGGCCCCAGAAATCTGAGATGTCGTTCCTTTTTTGGAGTGTTTGGGGTATAGAGTAAGGCAGATCTCAGGGCTTGAAAGATCGTCGTAGGCATAGGCGGGAATAATCCCTTGGCCCAGGATCCTTCCCCAGGAGAGAACGGCTTGCTCTCGCGGAAGAGTAAGACATCGATAGGATCTAGTGCGTACCAGTGTAGGGTTGCAAGTTGGATTTCAGACATGAGAGTTACGTACCTTGTGGAAATAAATCTTTGACTTGAAAGGTAATTTCAGGCAAAGCTAGAGGGCCAAGTATGTCATGTTCTTTAGCCACCTGTACCTGCTGATAGGAATCCTCTAGAGGTTGTCTATAGATCGTGATCTCTTTAGTCTTGATATCAACCACCCAGTAGTCTTGAATTCTGGGCTTTGCATAAATAGGCATCTTAATTTTCTTGTCGATCTCAATACTAGAGTCTGCAACTTCGATCACAAGTAGAATATCTTCGGGATAGGGATGGTGTTCTATGTAGTCGAACATCGATCCTCTGACAATCGTAATATCGGGTTCAGGCTCGGATGCCTGCTCAGCCAGAGTAATCGGATCCTGAGTTATTAGATAATATCCCTCTCCTAACCTCTCTCTAAATTGCTCAGCTATCCAGCGACTAATGATGACATGACTAACTCCTTTGGGTGACCTATGTGAAACAATTCCTTCTAGCAATTCCACTCGATCGTCATGAGTCAACAGACCATTCTCGATCTTGTGATGGTAGTCCTCAACGCTCCATAGATGGATGTTTCGAAGTTTAACTTGGTCTTGAATTTGCATATCGACCTCTGGAAAAAATTGCAGTGATTTAAGACTGGATCCATTGATCTCGCTGTCTTTTCTTATCCACCCAGAATGCAGAGAATCTCAGAAGATTACCCAAATCTGCAGGGGTGGTGCCAAGCGGTGTAGATTCTTGAGAAGGAGGTTGTTTCAGAACCCACTTCTCCCAGTCATTCAACCAACTCACCAAGGGATCCAGAATCTCTTTTTTCAGCTCTTCAGAGCGATCCCGTCGAGCCAAGATGGTGGTGGCCGCTAGTTGGAATAGCCGATTATGTTCGGAGACCACACAGCGTTGCGGTAACTCCTCCGCCAGACGGTGCAATACAGGCCCAAGATCCAAAGTGGGTCCCTGTTGTAACCAGCCCCACCACTTCTCCAGCAATTCACCCTTCATCAAGGCCTCCAGGGTATTGCCCGACTGGTAGATCACCCGAAAACAGAGACCATCTTTACAAGGGATCTTCTTGGCCCGATTCTTCTCAGCCTCCCAGAGATTTTCCAAGACCGTGGGCAGCGGGATCCCTTTGTTGGCGATCACCACCCCGATGCTCATGGTGGCGCCTTCGCCCATGGTAAAGAGTGGTCGATTGGGTAAGCCTGAAAGAGATTTATCCAGAGGCGGATGCCAAAACCCTCCTTCAGATCTGAACTCACCTTTGGGATCCGGTTTTCCACACCAGGCCGCTCGCAGAGAGAGGAGATACTCAGGCAAATCCTCTAGAGGAAGCAAAGCCATGACATCATCCCCACCGCTGTAAACCACCCGACCACAGAAGCGTTTCTCGGTAAGGTAGGGAACCAGGCGATTGGAGAAATCCAACAATGCCCGATTAAGGCCCACATGGGTAGCCGGCCCCATGCGCTTTTTGACATGCTTCAAAAGCTCTTCCCATTCAGGGCCCTTCTTCTTCAACTGATCAGCAACATCTTCAGGCAGGTAGTTTTCATAAAAATGGAGCCGGGATCCATTGACATACTTACCCATACTGTCTCCATCCGCCAGCACGATCACCCACCAGTCAGAAGGACTGCCCCCCGTCAAACCCACCTGTTGATGAGCCTGATCCCTGGTTGACTGACAAAACTAATCGGTGACATAGCAGTACGTGTGTATTTTGAATTCGATTCGATAGGTACGCTGGTCATGCTGCTTCCGAGACGCCATGGTTGGTTCAGGATCGCGGTTACAGG
>NZ_JAFIRA010000064.1 GCF_022848905.1 Thermostichus vulcanus str. 'Rupite' | reverse complement strand
CAGTGCTGACTCAGTACATCCAACAACAAGCTGAGATTGAGTGATTGCTCCCTCCGGTCGCCCGCCGCTATGCCTACAGCACGCTACGCGAACACCACCCCCTAACCGCTTCGCGGTATAGGCGGAGTACTGCGACGGATCTTGGTAGACCTTTTGCCCCATCCCCAGCTGTACCTGCACTTGACTGCGTGGGATCCCACTGCTGATCAATTGACCGGTACAATCTCAATTCGCCAGGAATACCGCCACACCTTGTGCTGGCGGATGAAAGAAGGCGATGTGATGACAAAGTGACCCCTTGTCCGAAATATGTCCAACGCTGGCATAGCAGGTGCCTCGGCTCCAAAGCCTAGACCCCCAAAACTTGCGCCCCTTTAGGGGTCTCGGTTGTTGGCGGTGACCCGCAGCCGTTCCGCTAAGTTTTGCAGTTGTCGGTCAAATTGCAGACTTTCCCGCTGTAACTGACTGACCTTTTCGCAGCTATAGAGAACTGTGGTGTGATCTTTCCCCCCAAAGTAATCGCCGATTTTGGGCAGGCTGAGGTTGGTATGGTGGCGCATCAAAAACATCGCCACTTGCCGCGCCTGGCTGATGTCCCGCTTGCGGGAGGAGCCGAGAAGACTGTCGCGGTCGATGCCGAATTCTTCACAAACCACGCTAATGACAATATCGGCGGTGATCTCTTTCGGTTCGGTGGGGGGGTTGAGGATGGGCTGAATGGTCTCTACACTCATCGGCAGGCCGGAGATGGAGACATAGGCCACTGCTCGAATCAAAGCCCCTTCTAACTCGCGGATGTTGTTGGTATAGGTGGTGGCAATGTACTCGATTACCCCGGCAGGTAGATTCATCCCCTCGTATTCGGCTTTTTTCTTAAGAATGGCCATGCGGGTTTCGATATCGGGCGATTGAATCTCGGCGATCAAGCCCATGGAAAAGCGGGAACAGAGCCGTTCCTGGAGGCGGGGGATCAGATGAGGGGAGCGATCAGCAGCCAGGATAATTTGTTTGCCGGATTCATGCAGAGTATTAAAGGTGTGAAAAAACTCTTCTTGGGTGTATTCTTTACCTTCGATGAACTGGATGTCATCTACTAGCAAAACATCAACATCCCGGTAATGCTCCCGAAACGATTGCATACCATCGCGGCGAATGGCATCGATCAAATCATTGGTGAAGCGCTCGGTCGACACATAAAAAATCTTGGCGCGACGATCCGCCTCCAGCTGGTAGTGACCAATCGCCTGCATCAGGTGGGTTTTCCCCAGCCCAACCCCACCACAGAGAAAAAGAGGGTTGTAGGCGCGACCGGGTTTATCGGCCACCGCTAGGGCCGCAGCATGAGCCATGCGGTTGTTGGCGCCGACCACAAAGCGGGAGAAGGAATACTTGGGGTTGAGATCCGGCGCTCGCATCGGCAGGCCGCCATTCACCTCCAGTCCTAGGGTGGCGGAAGCAGGCAAACTGCTGCTGCTGCGGGATGTTGAGGAAATGGCAGTTGAGTGGGCTTCTTCTTCAGCGAGGGCGTGGGGAGAAACGGAAAACTCCACCTGCAAAGGGATCCCCGCTACCCGCTGTACAACTTCGGTGATGGTGGGGGCATAGTGTTTCTGCAGCCAGCCCCGCGCCCACTCGCTCGGGGTACAGATGGTAAGGCGATTATCCACCAACGATTCGGCTCGAGCCGTCTTAATCCAAGCCTCGAAGGTTGGACGGCTCAGTTGCACCTGTAGGTGCCCCAAAGCCTCATCCCAGAGTTGATCCAGGGAGATATCCACGCAACACACCCAACGCGATAAGTCAATGACCGAGCGGATCCTCTGCCGGGATCCCTCGGCAGGGACTCAGGATACCCCAATTTAGCTGCTTCGGGCAGGGTGGCCAATCTAGCAAATTCCAAGTAAGTTTGCTACAATCTTAAACCCGTGACTAGCTGGAAGTGAACTGAACTTGGGTCTTGCGCAGGTGAGCCTTCGTCTCGTCACCAGCATTAAACGGATTCAACATTTAGATTCAACGATTCAACATTTACTGACCTCACGGGTTCCTCACCATGACCAAGCGTACCCTTCGCGGCACCAATCGCAGACGGATCCGAGTCTCTGGGTTCCGGGCCAGAATGCAAACTGCAACCGGGCGTCAAGTTTTGCGACGGCGGCGAGCCAAAGGGCGGCATCGTCTGGCAGTTTCCTGAGGCTTGGATATCAGGATCCGCGCTGGCTCAGCTCATGCTTCTTTTGATTCTTTAACATAGATTCAATTTCCAGATGGGATCCCTCTCCAATGTTGCCTGCTCATCATCGATTGCGGGAGCGGCGGGCTTTTCAGGCGTTGTATCGGGCAAGCCAGCGTCGCTCCAGTGCGGGTTTGACCTTACTGTTTCACCCGATGCCCCCGGAGCTGGAAGGGATCCCCAGCCAAGTGGGGTTGGTGATCAGCAGAAAAGTGAGCAAATCGTCGGTACGGCGAAATCGGTTGCGGCGCCAGTTACGGGAAATCCTCCGGTCTCTTTGTCCAAACCTGAAACCCGGATACCGACTGCTGTTGATCCCCAAAGCTGGTGTATTGAACTGGAGCTGGGGGCAGTTACAGGTGGAAGTGCAGCGGCTGTTGCAAAAGGCGGATTTGCTAGAGGTGCAGTCTAGGGATCCCGATTAATCCTTCCCTCAGTGGTGAAGAGTGGGTTGGGTATGCAGGTTGGCTACGCAAGTTCCGCTACCCATGCTAGCCTGTTGCCATCATCTGGTGGTGGCCACACTAGATGTACAGTGTCATGTACGTCAAGCAGATTGAGTTGACCCGATTTAAGTCTTTTGGTAGCACGACCTCGATGCCGTTGTTGCCGGGTTTCACGGTCATTTCTGGCCCAAATGGCTCTGGCAAGTCCAATATTCTCGATGCGATTTTGTTTGCGCTGGGGTTGTCTTCCTCGCGGGGGATGCGGGCGGAAAAGCTGCTGGATTTGGTGCATTCCGGCAGTCTCCATAGTCATCGCCGGGTGGAGACCCATGTTTCGGTGACCTTTGATCTGGGGCAGGGATCCGGACATGTGGGTACCCATGGAGCTGGCAATGGAGCGGCCCCCCCAAGGGAATGGAAGGTGAGCCGCCGCCTGCGGGTCAGCCCTGGACGGGGAGAGGATCCCGATTCGCCCGCCTATACCAGCACTTTTTATATCAACGATGTCCCCTGCACCCTGAGTGAGCTGCACGAACAATTGGAGGCGATGCACATTTACCCGAACGGTTACAACGTCGTTTTACAAGGGGATGTGACCAGCATTATTTCCATGAACGCCAAAGAGCGGCGGCAGATCATCGACGAATTGGCGGGGGTAGCCACCTTTGATCGCAAAATTGCCCAGGCCAACAACAAGCTAGAAGCAGTTCGAGAGCAAATTGAGCGCTTTCGGCTAATCGAACAGGAGCTGCAAGCCCAGGGGGAGCGGCTCCTCAAAGAAAGTGAAAAGGCCCAACAATACCAGCAATTGCGGCTGCACCTGGAAACCCTAGAACAGCAACAACAGGTGCTCCTTTGGCAACATTTACAAACCCAAGTGGAGCAAACCCAAGGCTCGATTCAACAATTGATCCAGGTGCAAGAGAAGGCCACTGCTGAATTGGTGCAATGGCATGAGCAGTTGCAACAGACAGAAGCCACCCTAACCGACCTGCAAAGCCGCATCCACGCCCTCGGGGAAGAAGAATACCTGCAGCGGCAAGCCCAGATCGCCACCGCCGAGGCCCAGCTCCAACAGACCAGCCAACAGATCGAAACTTGGCAGCAGGAGATTGCCCAAGGCCAGCACCTGCGCCAACAGTGGCAAGAGCAACTGCACCGTTTGGACTCAGAGCTACAACAGCTCCAAACCGAGCAAGCCCAACTGACCCAAGCTCACAGATGCCTGCAAGAACAACAGCAAAAAGCCCAAACCACCCTGGAGCAAAGCCGGGAACAGCTGCGGGCTCTGGCCCAATCTTCGGATGCTTGGGTGAAGCAACAGCGCTATTTAACCCGCCACATTGAGGAGATCCGCGCCGAACAGGAGCCCCTACAGCAGGAGCACATTCGTCTACAAGAACGACAACGACAACTGGAACGGCAAAGCCAAGACACCCAAATGGAAATTGCCCAGATCGAGGATTGGCTGGGATCCCATCTTGCGCTCACCGCGGATTTGGAACAGTCCTGTCGGCAAGCAGAAACCCAAGTGCAAACCCTGGCCCAAGAATTATCGCAACTGCAATCTAGTTTGGAGTTGGATCGGGCCACCCACGAACGCCTCACCGCCGAGCTGCATAGCAAACAACGGCAACTGGATAAATTGGAAACCCGCCGCCAAGTGCTGCAAGAATCCCAGGGATCCCGTGCCACCCAAGCGGTGTTGAGTGCCCGTCTGCCGGGAGTGTTGGGGTTGGTGGCCCAACTGGGACAGGTAGATCCGCAGTATCAACTGGCGTTGGAGATCGCTGCGGGTAGTCGGTTGCAGTTTGTGGTGGTAGAAGATGATACCGTTGCCGTCAGTGCCGTGAACTTTTTGAAGCGGGAAAAAGTGGGACGAGCCACCTTTCTGCCTTTGAATAAGCTCCAAACTACCCGCCCCCCCGCCCCCCTCAAGCTGAACGGCCTGGTCGACTATGCCATTCGCTTGGTTCGTTTTGAAGATCGCTATCGGGATGTGTTTGGTTTTGTCCTCGGTTCCACCCTGGTTTTTGAAAGTCTGGAATTGGCCCAACCCCACATCGGCAAGCACCGCATCGTCACTTTGGAAGGGGAGCTTCTGGAAACCTCCGGGGCGATTACGGGTGGTATCAGCCAGCAGCGGCAAGGGATCCATTTTTCCGCCAGTGAACACTCGGAAGTGGATGAATTGCGGGCCCGCCTAGATGACCTTGAAGACCTGCTCAAAGCCCTCATCCCACGGTTGCAAGCTGGCCAAGCCCGCGAGAAACACCTCACCCAAGCCCTGCTGCTCGCCCGCCAAGATACCCTGCAAGCCCAGCAATACCTGGAACGCCACCAATCCGATTGCCAAAATCAGCAGGCCCGCCTGCAACAATTGCAGGGATCCCTGGCACAACTGCATACCGAAAATCAACACATTCAAGCCCGCCTTGAGCAAATCCAACTCTATTGGGTGCCTCTGGAGCAACGCCTGGCGGATCTCACCCTTAAACTCAGCCAACTAGAGGGATCCCCGGTAAACCAACATTGGCAACAGATTCAGCAAACGGTGCAGCAGCAGGAAAGTCACCTAGCAGAACTGCAGCACCAGCTCACCCAACTGGAGCGGCAACGGCAGGAAAACGCCACCCAGCAACACCTGAATCGGGCCAAAGTGCAGCAACATCAGGAACGCATCCAAGAGAGTGAACAGCGCCAGGCCCATCTGCAGGAGCAGATTGCCCAAGCCCAAGCCACCCTTCGCCAAACCCAGGATCACCTGGCTGAACAGCGGCAACACCTGAGCGAGATCGATGCCCGCCTAGCCCACCTACGCCAAGAACGGGATCAACAGGAATTCCAGGTGCGAGCCCAACAACAGCAAATCCAACGCCTCGATTGGGAGCGCTACAACGCCCTCACCCAACAACAGGAAAAAGAAGCCCTGCTGGCCCAACTACAAACGCAACGGCAAGCGGCTGCCCAAGACTTGCCGGATCCGCTTCCCGAGCTACCTGCCTCCCTAACCCTAGAGGAGCTGCAACGACAAAAGCGCAAAACGGAAGATAAACTGCGTTCTCTTGAGCCGGTGAATATGTTGGCGATCACCGAATATGAAGAGACCCAAGTTCGCCTCACGGATCTCAGTGCCAAATTGGAAACCCTGAATCAAGAACGCACGGAATTGTTGCTGCGCATCGAAAACTTTTCCACCCTGCGTCGCCAAGCTTTTTTGGATGCTTTTCATGCCGTCGATAGCCATTTTCAGACCATTTTTGCCCAACTGTCTGATGGCGATGGTCATTTGGAATTGGAAAACCCAGAGGATCCGTTGTCCGGCGGCCTGACCCTGGTGGCTCACCCCAAAGGTAAGCCGGTGCGTCGTCTCAGCTCTATGTCAGGGGGAGAAAAATCCTTGACAGCCCTGAGCTTTATTTTTGCGCTACAACGGTTCCGGCCCTCCAGTTTTTATGCCTTTGATGAGGTAGACATGTTTTTGGATGGGGCCAATGTGGAGAAACTGGCCAACATGATTTGGCAACAATCTCGCCAAGCGCAGTTTTTGGTGGTGAGTTTGCGCCGCCCCATGATCGAAAAGGCAGAACGCACGATTGGGGTAACCCAAGCTCGGGGGGCTTATACGCAGGTGATTGGTTTGACCAACCCCACCCCTCACGTTGGCTGATCCACAATCCGCCGGGATCCCGTACTCTAGGCTACCGATTTTCGGATCCCATCTTGACTAGCGTGAGAAGGGTTTCTCTGCGATTTAGACTGGCGATGCTGGTGACTCAACCACCCCAACCTCTGACCCCCAGAAGTGGCGATATTCCGGGAGAGGGTGTTGTCTTTCTTTGAATCCGCCAGTATGGCGACCCGACACATTTTGCGAGCTTTTGCCTTGGCTTTGCAGTTGCCGGTAGATTATTTTGCCAGTCGTCATGATCGGCAGCATTTTATTTTGCGCATGTTGCACTACCCGCCTTTGCCAGAACACCTACAAGCGGGGCAAACCCGTGCCGCCGCCCACACCGATTACAGTAGTATTACCCTGCTGTCTCAAGACTCCGTGGGTGGTTTAGAGGTTCGCAACCAACAGGGAGAATAGCTCGTCTGCGTCAGGAGTAGTGTTTTGAAAACCCTCAGCAGCAGATGTTGGCGGTGGTCATCAGTAGGCGTATCAAACTAGGCAGAGGCTAGGGACAGTTGGCTGGCTTTGTAGGCCGCCCAACCGCCAAAGTGGGAAATATCCGGCCATTGATGTTTTTCCACCAAAGATTTGGGGTAGATCATGGCGATGGCGAGGCTGCCGTCTTCAAGACTGACTTGGCCAGGGTACAGATGAGGTGGCTCAGAAGCCAGCAGAGCCTCATATTGCTCGGAGGTCATTTCATATAGTTCTCCCGCCAAGGCTACACCCTCCGATTCCACCTCATACACGCCAGGGTGCCATCCGCATTCCACCGCATGCATCCGATAGTGAGGCTGGGTGCGCACAGGCCCAATAAAGCGGGCATTTTGCACGTTGGCATGATCCGGCTGGCCCGTGAGAGCAGAACCACAGATAAAAATGCGTTGCATTGTGAACTCCTCAAGACAAAAACAAGAATGTGAACTGAGCCAGGTGCACCCGCTCTCTCCTGACTCACGCGGATTGGCCTTGACGCATCTGCTGAACTTCCCGAATTACCCTGGCTTTGCTGGCGACCAGATGTTCACTCATAAACTGGGTGGCCAGAATCGGATCCCGTCGGGCAATGGCCTCGTAGATCCGGCGATGCTCCACCCGCACCTCCAGAACGCCCGGATTGTGGTGGGTGGTTTGCAGACGTAAGAGCACCATCTTGTCAAACACCTGATCCAGCAGAGAGACCAGCCAGCGGTTGCCAGAACTCTCCGCCAATAGGTGATGAAAGCGGTAGTCCACATCCAAGAGTGCCTGCGGATCCTGTTCGGCCAGGGGTATACTCGTCAGCTGCTCCGCCTGTTGCACCAGATCCCGCATTCTTTCCAGGTGGCTGGCACTGGCCTGTTGGCAGGATCCCATGACGGAGAGGTGCTCTAGAGCCAGTCGGCAATCGTACAGCTGAGCAGCATCTTGTTCTGAAAAGACAGGCACATGCAAGCCACCACTGGGGCCAAGGATGAGCAACTCCTCCCGTTGCAGTTGCCGTAGGGCTTCTCGAATGGGCGTACGGCTCACCTGCAGTTGCTCGGCCAGAACCGTCTCTACCAAGCGCTCACCTGGTGCTAGACGACCGGAAAGAACCGCTTCCCGTAGTGCCTGATAGGTTTGCTCGTACAAAGACTCTTTGCGAGGCAGAGAACGCAATGCAGCAGTCAAGGGAACCCCTCACAAAACAAAACGGAGGTTAGTTACCAGCTTATCACCAATAAGCATACGGTATACACTAAAAGCAGCCGATGGGATCCCTTGCCTCGGCCTGTCCTTAGTCGGTTTTTTCATGATGCCCACGTTAGAAACTTCCACTGCCCCGGAGATGGCGCAGGCAGAGCAGTTGTTTGAGAGCCTTTGCCGGCACACGACAGATGTTCCGGGTATTACCCGTGATACCTATGGTGCGGGGGAAAACGTCGCCCATCACTTGATGGCCCAAACCGCCCGTGACTTGGGCTTAGAGGTGGCGACCGATGCGGCGGGTAATCTCTACATGACCTTGCTTGGACGGGATCCCTCAGCTCCCCAGATCCTGATCGGATCCCATCTGGACTCGGTGCCTCACGGGGGAAATTACGATGGAGCTGCCGGTGTGGTGGCGGGTTTGATGGTACTGGCCCGCTTAAAACGCTTGGGTCGGATCCCGGCCCGCAGTGTCACGGTGATGGGGTGTCGGGCGGAAGAGGTGTGCTGGTTCCCGGCTCCTTACATTGGCAGTCGGGCTGCTTTTGGCTTGCTCCCTCCAGATTTGCTAGATAACTTAAAGCGTGCGGATACGGGCTTGAGCCTAGCAGAGCACATGCGGATGTCCGGTTTTCAGCCAGAGCGCCTACGCCAGGGGGAAGCCTATCTGCGTCCCCAGCACATCCACTGTTATTTGGAACTGCACATTGAACAGGGGCCAGCACTGGTGGATGCCAGGATCCCGGTGGGGATCGTAACGGGGATCCGGGGCAGTTTGCGCTACCGTCACTGTCGGATTCAGGGCCGCTATGCCCATGCGGGGGCGGTGCCTCGTCATCTGCGTCAGGATGCGGTCTTGGCGGGAGTAGAGTTTGTCCATGCGCTAGAACAACACTGGTTACAGCGGGAAGCGGATGGGATTGATTTTGTGGCCACAGTCGGAGAATTTAGCACCAATCCCGAGCACCATACCCTGACGAAAGTACCCGGTGAAGTTCAGTTCACGATGGATATTCGCAGCGAAGATAACTCAGCTCTGTTGGCAACTGACGTTTACTTGAGAGGAGTTGCCGCCGACATTGGCCAGCGCCGCGGGGTCACAATCGACCTAGGGGAATTGACCAACGCCCTGCCCGGTTTGATGGATGTCAACCTGCGCCAAAAATTGAAAACCTTGGCCCAACAACAAGGGATCCCGACGATGGCGATGGCCAGCGGGGCAGGGCATGATTGTGCAGTGTTTGCCAACCAAGGGATCCCGACGGCCATGGTGTTTGTGCGCAATGAGAATGGCAGTCACAATGCCGATGAAGCGATGGATATGATGGATTTTGCCTTGGGCTGGCAGTTGTTGGCCGCCTTGGTGGATGAGCTGAGTTAGCGGGCAGGATAAACAGGGTAAAAAATGAAAGAAAAAGCCATACCCAAGCCAAGAGTAGGGATCCCTTGTGAGCTGGATATGGCTCTATTTAATTTAATTCTTCATTCAATGTCTTGACTTTTAGTTGCTGATTTTGGGATGAGATTAGCTTGCCTGAGCAACAGTGTGGGGGCTTTTGAACGTTTCGCTGGCTTCCGGTTTCTGACAGGCTTGCATGGTTTTTACATGCTCCATTTCATCGTCCCGGATAGCCACAAAAACATCATACAGAGTATTCATTTGGGGGCGACGCTCCGCAGGTACGTGAGCGGTCTGAAACTCATCGAACATGTAGAGATCACCATCCCGGTAGTAGCGAATAGCCACGTCGGTTGCCGGTTGGGCTTTTAGCTCAGCTTCGTGGCTATTGAGAAAAGCATCGTAGCTCTTGTAGGCGTGTTGTTCCACCAACTCCATAAAGTGATAGGCAGCACGAGGATGAACCAAGTAAATGAAGGTGATAATCCAGTAGTAAACTAAGGCAGCATGACGGGAGAGAAAACGGTCAAACCAAGCTTTGTCGCCTCCCAATTCTTCCATGATCAACAGGTGATGGAGTTCATTCCAAGACTCGGCAAAGTGTACCTTGAGCCAGTCTGCTTTGCGCCACCAGCCCAGCGTTTCGTAGAGGTGTAAGACCGAAAGATAGGAGAAATAAGGAACCCGAGCCACTGTCTCTAGCACATAGAACCTGGGATAGGGGCGATTACGATAGAGAACGTTAATCACGAAGGCAAGAATGGCAACCAGCAAACGAATCATGGGAAAATCTCCTGTGACAGTCTGTAGTGAGACCTGCACCAGAATCTAAGACCTAGTCCTGAAAAATGCCTAATGACTCGTGGACTGTTCTGAGGCTGAAGTTTAGATCTGGGTCAATCTCTTAAGTGTTCACTAAAGTCCAATCTAGCTTGCCTTACAGAGGCTGTGCTTCGAATTAAATGGGTCACTGTGAACACTATTTCTGAAAAGGAGGTATCATCAGACTTTGCTGGATCCTAAGGATTCTCTTAAGAGTGATTCAAAGACCGAGAATACAAACTCTTGTAAAGATGTGATTACTAATTTTAAGATATTTAATTGAGAAGAAATGATGCTGGAACCCAGTCTAGACAGTCCATTGGGCCTATTTCGATCCCGTTTAGTTCTGGCAGGAAAGCGGGAGATTTGTCCTACAGCTAGAATACAAAAGTCATTCGAATTAAGCAACATCCGAGTTGTAAAATAAAGGGTGAATTGACCTTGGTTCACTCTACAGCCTTGACGGATAAGACCAAATAAAGCTGCGACAGCGAGAGTTCTCCAGTCTGGAACGGTTTGAGTCGATACTGAGCCACATCGAGCGCATTGAACCTCAGATTCAAGTCTGGGTCGGTTTAGCCTTGGAAACTCAGGTTTTGAGCTGCTGGGGAGAAGTAGACTGGCCTTATGAACGCCAATTCACCTGCTATGACAGCCTTAACGCTTGATTTAACCCCATTGATGACCCTGACGCGGGAGGATTTCATCCGGCTCTGTGCTGCTAATCCTGAGCTGAAGCTGGAACGCACTGCCCAAGGAGAGTTGATCATTATGGCCCCAACCGGAGGTGAGACGGGTCACTGGAATGCCGAGATCACCACAGACCTAACCCTTTGGAATCGGCAGGTGGGTAAGGGCAAGAGTTTTGATTCTTCGACAGGATTTTCTTTACCTTCGGGCAGCGATCGTTCTCCGGATTTGGCCTGGATCCCGATTGAAAAATGGGAGGCTTTGGATCCGGAAGTGCGACAGGGATTTTTGCCCTTGTGTCCAGATTTTGTGGTGGAGATTCTCTCCCCGACGGACTCTTGGGGTCAGACCCAGGCCAAGATGCAGGAGTACATGGACAATGGTTGCCGATTGGGATGGTTGTTGGATCCCAAGACTCGGCGGGTGATGATCTATCGAGAAGGCCAAGCTCCGCAACTGCTTGAGGATCCGGAAATGCTATCGGGGGAGGCGGTTTTGCCGGGATTCACCTTGCCGATTAGAAAGATTTGGTCTGCTTGACATTCTTGATATTTTGGTTTTTCACAGATTTCACGATTTCTTCTAGAAAAGATACCGAGGGGTACACTAAAAGTAACCGGAGTTAAACTGCCATGACAGCCTTAACGCTTGATTTAACCCCATTGATGACCCTGACGCGGGAGGATTTCATCCGGCTCTGTGCCGCTAATCCTGAGCTGAAGCTGGAACGCACTGCCCGAGGAGAATTGATCATCATGGCCCCAACCGGAGGTGAAACTGGCAACCTCAATTTTGAAATAGGTGGTGAAGTTTTTGTATGGAATCGGCAGGTGGGCAAGGGCAAGAGTTTTGATTCTTCGACAGGATTTTCTTTGCCTTCGGGCAGCGATCGTTCTCCGGATTTGGCCTGGATTCCGATTGAAAAGTGGGAGGCTTTGGATCCGGAAGTGCGACAGGGATTTTTGCCCTTGTGTCCAGATTTTGTGGTGGAGATTCTCTCCCCGACGGACTCTTGGGGTCAGACCCAGGCCAAGATGCAGGAGTACATGGACAATGGCTGCCGATTGGGATGGTTGTTGGATCCCAAGACTCGGCGGGTGATGATCTATCGAGAAGGCCAAGCTCCGCAACTGCTTGAGGATCCGGAAACGCTATCGGGGGAGGCGGTTTTGCCGGGGTTCACCTTGCCGATTAGAAAGATTTGGTCTGCTTGAAGGTTGGGGTGCCATGGAACCGGCTCCATCGGGTCTATGATGTGGGGGTTTTCTGAATCCCGTTCCCTGAGTTAATCTCACCATGTCTGAGTTTTATCCCCGTGACCTGGTTGGTTATGGCCGTACTCCGCCTCACCCCTACTGACCCCATCAGGCGCGGGTTGCTGTGCAATTTGTGGTCAACTACGAAGAGGGGGGAGAAAACTGCATCTTGCACGGGGATCCTGCTTCCGAGGCATTTTTATCGGAAATAGTGGGGGCGGTGCCGTTGCCGGGGGTGCGCCACATGAATATGGAATCGCTGTACGAGTATGGCAGCCGGGCTGGGTTTTGGCGGCTGCATCGGTTGTTTACTCAGCGTGGGATCCCGGTGACGGTGTTTGGGGTGGCGATGGCTTTGGCTCGTAACCCTGAAGCAGTGGCAGCCATGCAAGAGGCCGATTGGGAAATTGCCAGCCACGGTTATCGTCAGTTCTATGCCCATTTGCGGGATACGTTTGACATGCTCTACCAAGAGCGGAAAACCGCACCGAAAATGATGAGTGTAGGCTTGCACTGTCGGTTGGTGGGGCGTCCCGGTCGGGCTTTGGCCCTGGCTAAGTTTTTGGATTATGTCCAGGCCCATGAGCAGGTTTGGCTCTGTCGGCGAATCGATATTGCCCACCACTGGCGGAAGATCTCTGAACAGGGATCCCGCTCAGTACACTAGAGGGAGCGACCTCCTTTTTTGGCTTAGATCACCTTGAGTTCCACTGCAGTGCTGAGGCATAGGAGGGCATGGGTTATGAGCCATTTTCAGATCAAGATCCTTGTTTTGTTTTAATGATTCGCTCCCGTTCCGCAGAACCCATTTTGCGGTGACCGTGCTGTATTCGGTGCTCAATTTTTTCCATCTGTTGGCGGATCTGATGGTGCAGCCGATCGTTTGGTTTCAGATTGCCTTGATGCTGATGTTGTTTGGGTTTGGACTGGGTCTAAACTGGGTGGGTTTTCAATGGATCAGAGAAAAGCTGGGATCCCATCCTAAGAGCTGATTTATAAAGAGGGAATTAAGCTGCCAGTCGTTTCACCATTAACCGCAGCAATGAACCGTAAATCATCGCCTCGCTCACCTCTGTATACAACTCGTAGTCCTTACTCAGTCGTCGAAACC
>NZ_JAFIRA010000063.1 GCF_022848905.1 Thermostichus vulcanus str. 'Rupite' | reverse complement strand
GGCAGCCGGGTGATTTTGCTGATTCACCGCCAGGAATCGATTAGCTTCTTGGGGATCCCGGTTTCCCGCTACATCAGCATCGAGGACTCGGAGCAGGTCTTACGGGCGATTCGACTGACCCCACCCAATACCCCGATTGATTTGATTTTGCACACCCCCGGCGGCCTGGTGCTGGCCACCGAACAAATTGCCCGTGCCCTGATTCGTCATCCGGCGAAAGTGACGGTGTTTGTCCCCCACTATGCCATGTCGGGGGGGACGATGTTGGCGCTGGCCGCCGATGAAATTGTCATGGATGCCAATGCGGTGCTCGGGCCAGTGGATCCCCAGTTGGGGGGCTATGCAGCCGCTAGCATTTTGCAGGTCTTGGCGGATAAGCCCATGGCTGAGATCGACGACCAAACGCTGATTTTGGCGGATCTGGCCCGTAAAGCGATGCAGCAGGTGCAGAACTTCGTGCGGGAGCTGCTCAAGGATGAGGTACCCAAACGCAAAATGGATCCCGAACGCATTGAACCCCTGATCCAGTCCCTAACCAGTGGGCGAGTGACCCACGATTACCCGATCACCGCCGAAGAAGCACAGGGGTTGGGGTTACCCATCTCTACCGAGTTGCCACCCCAAATCTATGCCTTGATGGATTTGTACCCCCAGGCTACTCTGGGCCGTCCTTCTGTGCAATACATTCCAACCCCCTACGATCCGCGTCCGGCAATGCCTGGTGGTGGATCCCGTTCTGGCCTAGTGTGAACGGCTGGCGTAGGCATCCATGGCCTCAGTGCGCAACCCTTTCGCCCGCCGAAACAATTCTTGTCCCGTGTGCAAGTGGCGATCATCAAAGTTTAGCGGGAAATAGTTCAGCTCCTCTAGGGCATCTTCCAGGTGGTTGAGGCTGTAGTACAAACGGGAGGCTACTCCTCCTAGGCTGCTGGGATTGGGAATGCGGCGAAAAATCTGCTGGGCTTGGGCCAACTTCTGACGACACTCCTCTAGGTACCCCACAAAGGAATCCAGCAAATCGGGATCAAAAGGATCCGCCGCCAACGCATTCAACTGGGGCTTTAAGGAAGATAACAACGGCCCCAAAATCCGGTTCAGGGGAGTATACACCTGCCGGATCCAGGCTTCGCGGGCAGTGGCCTCCTGGCTAACTGTTTCCCCAGGAGATCCGGTGGGTTGCGGACGCGACGCGGCGCGGTGATTGTACAGTTGGCGATCGTAGTCACGGCGAGATTGCGGATCCTTAAGCACCGTGTAGGCGGCATTAATCTGGCGGATGCGCTCGGAGGTGGCGCGGTCTTTTTTGGCCAGCAGACTGTCGGGATGGTGATGCTTGACCAAATGGCGGTAGGCACGCTTGATCTCAGCCGCTGTGGCCAGCGCCGAAACTCCCAACGTGTCGTAATGGGATCCCGATGCAGCCCCCTCCGCCATCCTGTTCGTTGGCCTCCCCAAAAACCCTCAAGGAAACTCCTCTATTGTACCTGGAGCCTAGAATGGAGATGAGTTTCACCCGGGTATCCCATGTCTTCTCCCAAATCTCCAGCCCCCTCTGAGGAGGGATCCCCCAATCCCCTGAATGCGCTGTTGGGTGCCACCCTTGCCGTCGGCTTGGGCTATGGTTTTTTTCAACTGCTGCTCTCGATGCTGGCTAACCTGCCGCCTGTGAACCTGGAGGCGGGCTCCTTGACCCGCGGCATCAGCATTTTGGTGCGCTATCTGGTGGTGGGATCCGTTTCTTTGATGACCTTCATGTTTGCCATGGTCGGCCTGGGATTGGCGGCCTATGGTGTCCAGTTGCTAGGGGAGCGGCTTAAAGCCAGCTTACGAAAAGCAGCGTAAAGCCCCCGGTTTCTAACCGGGGGATATAAGCGCACAGGCTGAATTTATTCAGCAACAGAAATAGTACATACAATAGTCCCCATGAAACGGGTCACCACGACACTCAAGCTCAAGTTTCTTGACCTCAATGTGGTCAAAGCAGAGATGTTTGCCCAGACGGTTTGTGCGACAACCGAGCTGGCAAACGAACTGCTGCGCATCAGTCCGAAGGAACGAAAAGCATTAACAACCGCCAAAGTGGTGACACCACTCAAGTCGGCCCTCTCCAACCAGGTGATTCGCATCCTCAAAGGGAAGGCGGGTAGGCGGGTCAAACACTTCAAAGTGTTCTGGCCAGAGGTCAACAACCAAAACTGGAAGCTGCACAAAGTAGGTAGCACCTACTCGGTGAGTTTTCCCACGATTCAGGGTGACAAGCGGGTTCCCCTTGAGGTTGGCAGTTCCTACTATGCCGAGCGTCTTGAGCGCATCCTGGCTGAGCAGGATTGTGAACGGGGAACCTTGAAACTCATGAAGCTACGGGGCTGTTGGTACGCGGTTGTATCTATCACTTGGGAAGTTCCCGAAGTGAAGAGTACGGAGCGGTTAGGTGTTGACCGGGGGCAGAACCGTTTGGCAGTGGCGGCCACCCGTTGGGGTCGGGCGGTGTTTTTTGGGGGTGGAGAGGTAGCCTATCGTCGTCGTCGTTTCCAGAAGCGTCGTGCCCAGTTGCAACAGGCGGGTAAATACCGAGCACTCAAGCGACTGGAGCGCAAAGAAGCCCGTTGGATGAGGGCGGTCAACCACACCGTTAGCCGCCGCATTGTGCGGTTTGCCAAGGCGGTAAATGCGGATGTGTGGATGGAAGACCTCTCGGGTATTCGCCAATCCAGACAGAGCCAGAAGGCGCGTTCGGATGCCGGGAAATCGCGCCATACCTGGTCGTACTACGACCTGGAGTGGAAGGTTGCCTACAAGCTGGAGATGGCAGGTAGAACTCTACACAAGCGCCCTGCTGCCTACACATCCAAAACCGACCACAGGACAGGATTGATCTGCTCCGCAGGGCCGGAGGCCATTGGGAAAAGGAGTGGGCATTTGTTCACCGGGCAGGACGGGTATTGCTGTGATGCCGACTGGAATGCCGCAATGAACATTGCCCAGTGGGACGGATTCTCGTGTCCTCTGAGTCTAAAAGAAGCCGTATCTGTAATGGGTGCGGTCGGCTCAGGGGATGGGGTACTTGGCAATCCCCTGAACTCCATGAATACTCCACAGCTTCAAGCTGTGGGGGGCTAGAAGGGAGAATCCCCCGGTTTCTAACCGGGGGAGTGTCAAGACGAGCCAATTAGCCAATTTAAGACGATGAAGAACCGCCCTAGAATAACACCGACCCAGGTAGCTGTGATAGAGTGATGGGACGCGACGAATACCGTTTCAGGAGTTCTCCAAGCATGTCTGCAGCAGTAGATATTGCTGATGCCACCTTCGAAACAGAGGTGCTAGGCAGCAACATTCCGGTTTTGGTGGATTTTTGGGCTCCTTGGTGTGGCCCCTGCCGGATGGTCGCTCCTGTGGTACAGGAAATTGCTGAGCAGTATGTCGGTAAGGTCAAGGTCGTGAAGATCAACACCGACGAGAACCCTCAAACCGCCAGCCAATATGGGATTCGCAGCATTCCTACCCTGATGCTGTTTAAGGATGGACAAAAAGTAGACGTGGTGGTGGGTGCTGTTCCCAAAGCAACGCTGACTACTATCTTGGAAAAGCACTTCGACACACCTGCTGAATCCTAAACCCAGAATTGGGACGATGGGCTTCTTGGGTATGTCAGGGTATGTCAGGATGTAACGCTTGGGTTCTGGGGTGGAACCTGATCAGGATTCTGTTTGGAGAAACCGCTAAAGTAGTCTAAAGAGAAGTTTGGATCCCAGTTTGACCCACTCGCTTTCCTCCCTTCTGCAAGAGATTCTTGCTGAATCTGAGACCTGCCTAAAGCAGGCGGAGCATCATCCCAATCGTACGGCTTGGTTACGCATTATCCAGTCTCTGCAACGGATCGGCTCCCTGGAGCTGAGTCGTTTGGATGCCAAGATTTTGGCAGCTACCCTTGAGGATCTGGAGCAAGGGTTTGCGGCCTTCCAAAACTATACCCACCAACGCAAGGTCACTGTCTTCGGTTCCGCCCGCCTAGAACCGGAAAGTCCGGAATACCGACAGGCTCAGTTGTTTGCCCACTGCATAAGCCAGCGAGGCTTCATGGTGATGACGGGGGGCGGCGGCGGCATCATGGAAGCGGGCAATCTCGGCGCGGGTCTGGAAAATTCCTTTGGCTTGAACATCCAGCTTCCCTTTGAGCAAATGGCTAATCCCGTGATTGCCGCTAGCAATCGGGTAATTAACTTTAAGTATTTTTTTTCCCGCAAGCTCTTTTTTGTCAAAGAGACCGATGCAGTGGTGCTTTTCCCCGGTGGCTTTGGTACTCAGGATGAGGCTTTTGAATGCCTGACCCTGATGCAAACGGGCAAAACCAAGCTGATGCCCTTGATCCTGGTGGATAAAACAGGGGGGCGCTACTGGAAGGAGTGGGATGAATATGTGCGGGAGCATCTGCTCAGTCGTGGATTGATCAGTCCAGAGGATCTCTTTCTCTATACCCTCACCGACGATGTCGGGGATGCCTGTCAGCAGATCACCGACTTCTATCGCATTTTCCACAGCAACCGCTATGTGCGGGAGCTGCTGGTGTTGCGTTTGAATGCGGAACTTTCGGCAGAGGCTCTAGAAACCCTGAATGAGGAGTTTGCCGATATTCTCGATTCCGGCCAGATCCAGCAAACCCAAGCCCTTCCGGAAGAAGCTGAAGAGGATATCGCCCACCTGCCGCGATTGGTGATGCATTTCAACCAGCGCAATTTTGGGCGGCTGTGGCAAATGGTACGCCGCATCAATAGGCTCCACCCGCAGCACCCCGAGCACCTACAAATGCGCCCTGAGCAAAAATAAGCTTCACCCCAAACCTGCCAAGGGATCTCGATGAGCCAACTGTTTGTGAAGATTTGTGGGATCACCCGTCCGGATCAGGCGGAAGCGATCGCCGCGCTGGGGGTGAGTGCCCTTGGGTTCATTGCCGTACCCAATACCCCCCGCTATTTGTCCCCATCAGCCATGGCTGGGTGGGTGGGATCCCTGCCCGTCCTGAAGGTGGGCGTCTTTTTGGATCAAGATCCCCACACCATCACCACCTGGGTAGAAGCCACGGGGATCACGGCTGTTCAGTTGCATGGGCAAGAATCTCCAGAGGATTGCCATCGATTGGGAGAATTGCTCCCTGGGATCCCGCGCATCAAAGCTTTGCGCATTCGCCATCTTGCCGATCTTGCGCTAGCCAGTGCCTATACAGGCTGTGTAGAAACGCTGCTCCTGGATGCTTATCACCCCCAGCAGGCAGGTGGCACCGGCCAAACCCTCAATTGGTCAGAACTTGCCCAGGGATCCCTACCGTTGCCTTGGATTCTGGCGGGTGGACTGAACCCGGACAACATTGGCCAAGCCCTGAGCCAAGTGACCCCCAATGGCATCGACCTCTCCAGTGGTGTAGAAGTCAAACCTGGAGATAAAGATCTGGGCAAAGTTCAGGCTCTTCTCCAACACATCCGCTCCCAGGGGTGGGAGATCGCCACCGCGCTGCCCCCCAGGATCCCGCTCCCTACTGCAACGAGTTAATCTCCAAACCCGGCTCAAATATCTGTTCTTTCACTTCCCCAAATTGTCCCATCACCCCAAGGTCACGGTTGTTGAAAGTCACCAGTACACCGCCCGCATTGCCCGTGCGCAACACAATCGATTGCTCCGCTTCCCAGTTCAGCTCTGCCCCCGGCTGTAACGTAGCCTCAAAGACAGTCTGCCCATCAGCGATCACCCGTAGCCAGGAGGGGCGCTCCACCACCCGAATATCCAACCGCACTGGCTTTTGCCCGATTCTGCCAGAGTAAGCCTCCAAAACCTCCGGGAATACCCCTTGGATGCGGGTCCATTGGTCGAGCGTGGGAAACAGTTGCCGGGGGGTCAGGACAGATTGCGCTGGAGGCAAAGAGTCAGGGGTGTTGCGGGCAGGAGATGGGTTGGATCCCTCACGACTGATGTTTTGCAGACCGACGACCCAGCGGCTAAAGGGATTGCCCGTACCCTCTAGCAGGGCCGATAACCCCCCTACCGCCACTATGATCAGCACCACATAAGCTGCCCACAAATGCAAAGGGCGCAGCGCAAACGTTGATGGGTCATTGGCCTGAGCGAGTGGTGCTGAAGCATGCGGTGTTTGGGTCGATAAAAGCGGAAAAGCGCGACGAGACAGGGTTTCCCCATCCAACCCCAAATAATCGGCGTAGCGCTTCAAAAACCCTTGGGTATAGACCGGCTCCGGTAACCGGCTCAAATCCGCCTGTTCCAAGGCTTGCAGGTATTGCGAGCGAATAAAAGTATCATTGGCTACTTCTGTCAACGTCAGACCCCGCGCCTCCCGTGTTTGCCGCAACAGGGATCCCAGGGCTTCCAAGGAGTATGCTGGCTCTCGCATCGTTCGGCTACCTTCAGAGGAGAGGGGGCCCTTGTGAAGATCATGCATCGTGTTCGGAGACATGACGAGACAAACAAAAAAGAGGTGACCTGAGGAAAAGATGTTCAGCGCTGTGGGAACGGGGCAAGCAAAGCTTGGATCCAATGGGGCTCCAATTGACGAAACTGACCGGGCTTGAGGTTCCCCAACCGCAGCGGGCCGATGGCTTCTCGGTGCAAAGCCAGAACCGGATGCCCCAGACGCTCTGCCACCCGCCGAATTTGTCGGTTGCGCCCCTCGAACAAAACCACCCTTAGCCAGGAACCTTCAGGATTGCTCCTTTTGAAGAAATCGGGGGCAGGACAACGCTCCACCTCCGCTGGCAGGGTGGTATACCCCTCTAAGTCTACTCCGTCTCGCCAATGTTGCAGGGTGGTCTGGCTAGGCTGCCCCTGTACCTGCACCCGATAGGTTTTGGGCAGATGATAGCGCGGATGGGTCAATTTCAAAGTCAGGTCGCCATCATCACTCAGGAGCAGTGCCCCACTGCTGTCGGCATCCAATCGACCCACAGGATATAGGCGGATTTGGCTGTGCCAAGGTTCGGGAAGGAGATCCAGCACGGTCTTGCGTCCCCAGGGATCCGCACAGGTGGACAATACCCCCACTGGCTTGTGGAGCAGCAAAACATGGCGAACGGGATCCCTGGAAAACTTAATCCGCTGACCATCCACTTCGATGTGATCCTGCTCTGGATCGGCTTTGTAGCCCAGCTCGGTGACCACTGCCCCATTCACCCGAATGCGACCAGCCATAATCCAGGCTTCCACCTGCCGACGGGAGGCCAATCCCTGCTGAGCCAACAGTTTCTGGAGCCGTTGGGGTTCTGCCATTGCAGTTTGAGCCGCCAAAGAAGGGGGGGTGCTAAGCAGCGGAGCCCTCAGGCTTCGAGAGCAAATCGCCACCAGGGCTGGGGGCCAAGAGCAACATTTCCGCCTGTGCCTCTGGCCCATCCCCTAAGAAAGAATAGCTGAGACCACAATCAAACTCTTCCGCCAGCCGACAGACTTCCTTGAGATCGCCTACTGACCAAATGCTCCAGCTGCTACGAATCTGGTCATCCACCCACACCTCCACGCGGTTACCCTCGATGTGAATGATGCGCTTGGGGTTGGCTTCTGAAGGGCGGCCCATTGCTCCTGTGTCAGGAGATTCTTGCCCTAAGGCCCCGAGAGCGGTCATCAGCTGCGGCAGAGCCAGTAAAAGGTGCTGAGCGGCTTGCTGCGGTTGACCCTTCAAGCAGGAGACCAAAGCTTCCGCAACACTCTGATTGAGGGCCTGCAGAGCTTGCAGTGGGGTAGCACCTGCCAAAGAGGGATCCGGTTGCAGTGGACTTTGGGCATCCATGAAAAGGCATGAACAGCTTCTTTAGAGCTTCTTAAGCCTAGCAAATCCAAAAACTTTTCGGTCATTAATACAGACAGAAAATTCTCTCTAAAGGGTAAAAAAACCTTGCTTCTGAGTTGCCCGCATTATTATCAAGCAAGGGTTCTCCTCGTCTATTCAGTTGGCAAGGCCAATCCATTTCTCCTCATTGATCCCTTTCCATTTCCTGCAAAGCCGGCTGACGCTTAGCGCAGATCTCCCGAAATCAGTGCAATTATGGGTGGCTTAACTCCTCTGCTTCGCCCCCAGTTCTGTCCTCAACCTCAAGCTGGGATCCCCTCTGGCGGGCCTCGGACTCCCGCTTCAGTTGGCTAAGCAGCGACAAAACACGGGATCCCCGCTCCAAAGAGCGATCCTGCAAAAACACCAGAACTGGTACTCGACGTAGGCTAAGGCGATGGCCAATTTCCCGCCGTACGAAGGGGGTAGCAGCTTCGAGTCCCTGCATGGTTTGTTGCTGCGCTGTTTCATCCCCATAGATGCTGACGAAGATGCGGGCGTTTTGTAGGTCATTGGAAACCTCCACATCCACAATGCTGACCATCCCCGCCCCGACGCGATCATCTTTGATCTGCGAGAGCAGAATTTGGCTGACCTCTCGTTTGATCAACTCCGCCACCCGCGCTACCCGTCGCCCTGTCGCCATTTTTGTATCTCTGAGCTACTATCGTCTGCAAATTTACTCCGGCCCGCTGCCGCTCCTCGCCGACTCGGCCCCAGGAACAGTAGCGGATGCTACGAGCATCTCTTCCTTTCACCTTTATTCTGGGTCAATGTCCATCTTGCCTTGAGTATGAATACCTAACGCCATCAATGGATGGGTGGAGACGTGATGATCAATACGCCAGAGGCGCTGCGGCGCTCCTTTGAGCAGTTCATGCTAAACGTGACGGAGCCGCTGGATCCGTTAATCTCCCTAAAGCTGACTCAGCTTGTGGTGATGCTGGGAGATACAGCTTACGCGATGGGCTACAGCGATGGCCAGCAAAAGCCAGATGATCGCTGCCGCCATTGTCCCAGTCGTGTGTTCGAGAGTCTAGACCTCTAAAGGGTTCTTTACAGAAGACCTGGGTAGGGCGCCCCTATGCCCACACGGGATCCGCTGCGGCCTACCTCTGGGTTGAGTTGAAAGCCTGAAACGGGCAAGATGGGATCCCATCCACTGGCTTCCTATGGTGTCTCCCGTTTTGCTTTGGCATCGCCGCGATCTGCGGTTGCAGGATAACGCTGCCCTTCATGAGGCGGCCCGGTACAGTTCTCAGGTGGTGCCTGTCTTTATTTTCGACCGGCAGATCCTAGAACGGGCGGATACGGCTCCGGCGCGGGTGGCCTTTTTGCTGGAGGCATTGGAGCGGCTGCAGGAAGGGTATCGGCAGCTGGGACTCACCCTGCTTTGGCAGATAGGGGATCCTTTGGTGGAGCTGCAGCACTTGGCCGCTACCCTCGGGGCCAAGGCGGTGTTTTGGAATGAGGATGTGGAGCCGTTTGCACGGCAACGGGACAGCCGTGTGCGGGCCGGTTTGGCGGAAGCAGGGATCCAGTGCTTTTCTGGCCAGGACATGCTGCTGCACGGCCCAGGGGAGGTGCTGACCCAAGCGGGGGATCCCTATTCGGTTTTTACTCCCTTTTGGCGCCGCTGGCGTAGCTTGCCCAAGCGGGATCCCTATCCCATTCCTAAGGCATTACAGCCGGTCCCCTCCCTACAGGCGCAACCCCTACCCTCCCTAGCGGATCTGGGCTTTGTCTGTACCCAGGCCATCCCGGCGGCGGGGGAGGCGGCGGCCCAAGCGCTTCTGGAAGACTTTTGCGATGGCCTGCGCATTTTGGACTACGAGCGCTCCCGCAACTTCCCGGCTGAAGAAGGGACATCCCGGCTCAGCCCCCATTTGCGCTGGGGTACGGTGGGCATTCGTCAGGTGTGGCAGGCCACGGTGGCGGTGGAAGCGGAGATCCGCAGCGAAGAAGCCGAAGCCAGTCTACAAACTTGGCGGCAGGAGCTGTGTTGGCGGGAGTTTTACAAGCATGTGCTGGCCCATTGGCCCCATGTGGAGACCAGTTCCTACCGCAAAGCCTTTGATGGGCTGGAGTGGGAAAATCGCCAGGATAGGTTCCAAGCCTGGTGTGAAGGGCAGACGGGTTACCCGATCGTGGACGCAGCGATGCGGCAACTGAACGAGACGGGCTGGATGCACAACCGTTGCCGGATGATTGTGGCTAGCTTCCTGACCAAAGATCTGCTCATTGACTGGCGCTGGGGGGAACGCTACTTTATGCAAAAGCTGGTGGATGGGGATCTGGCGGCCAACAACGGCGGTTGGCAGTGGAGTGCGGGTGTGGGCACGGATCCCAAGCCGCTGCGCATCTTTAACCCGGCCACCCAAGCGGCCCGCTATGACCCAGAAGGGGAGTATATCCGTCGCTATGTGCCGGAATTGGCAGGGCTGGATACGCCTGCTTTGTTGCTGGTGGGCGATGACCAAAAGGGCTCCTGGGCCTTGCAGGAACGGCGCGCCTGTGGCTATCCGGATCCGATTGTGAATCACAAGGTGCAGCAGCAGGAGTTCAAACGGCGTTACCAGGCGGTGCAAGGGTCTTGCTCAAGCGGCTGAGGATGCCCTTTTGGGGGTGCCGGAAGGGTTTCTAGCCAATGGCTGCCACTGCCGCCGCAGCTGCCCGAGTTGCTGTTGCCAATACTGCAATTCCCCGGCTGCCAATGGGATCCCACCAAAGCGAATTTCCATGTAGCGCTGCAGGAAGTGGATGGCCAGCTGAGCTTGCGGCAAATCGGAGTGGCGCAGGTGCTCCACCCGCTGCTCCGGCCCCAGGTGCTCCGGGATCCCCACCGCTGTGGAAAGATCCCGCAGTTGTAGGTACAGCCTTGAAATGGCCTGTCGCCGTTGGCGGGGTTTGGGCCAAGCAGCCGGGCTCCACCGCATCAGGGCAAAGGCCATGCCGGGCAAGAGGATCCCCACCATCCAGGTGGGCCATTCTGGGGGCGGCTGCCACAGGGATCCCATCACAGTGCCATTCCCAGCGGAGGCCAACAGGATCCACCCCCCATCCCGCCAGCGCAACGGCTGATAGCGGCGTCGGTAGCCCCAATAGGCCATGGATCCGGTGATCAAGACGACACCCAGCACCGGTAGCCCATTGTGCTGCACCGTTTGCCAGAAGGCGGCCCAACCCCGCCGGAAGGCCGCACCGAACTCTTCTCGGTCGGGGGGAGCGGTGACGGTGCTGGCGATCTCCTGAATCTGCCGCCAAATCTGCTGCTGGGTAAACAGGTCGTACTGAATCACATACTTGAACCAGCGAAAGCGCAAGCTGTCGTAGAAATCCTGAATCGGATCCCACCAGGTTTCCCGCAAGCTGACATTGGCCTCGGGCGGTGTGGCATCAAAGGTGACCCACCCGTAGGGGCCAAAGGGGATCTCCGTCCAGGAATGGGCATCGGCATTGCGCACCGCCAAATAATTCTCCTGGGCCAGCCAACGTCCCCCCAAGAAGCCATTGACCGTACGGGCGGGGATGCCGACACTGCGGGCCAGTACCGTCAGGGCCGTGGCGAAGTATTCACAATGACCGCGTCGATGGGTGAACAGAAAGGCATCCAGGGGAGGCTCAGCCCCCGGATCCGGCAGATCCAGAGAGTAGGCATAGTTCTCCAGCAGATACTCCTGCAGAGCAGTCACCTTGCCCCAATCATCCGGGATCCCGGCGGTGACCTCTTCTGCCAAAGCGGAAATACGGGGATCCAAATCCGTCGGCAACTGCAGATAGGCTTGTCGCTGCACTGGATCTAGAGCCGCTAGGATCTCAGTGTGGCTGACCTGTTGCAGGCGGGGCCCAAAACCGGTGGGGATGCGGCTGAGAGCCCGATACAGATAGGGGAGTTGCCTGGGCAAAGAGTGGCCAATATCCCCGGTTTCACTCAAGCTGAGGCGGCGGTTTTGCCGTTGCCATTCCTGACGGGCCGTGGTCGCTCCGCCCCGATCCAACCACTCCACCTCCACCAGGGGTGCCACCCCAAACACCGTGTTGGTGGCCAGCGGCTCCAGATAGATCAGTTGCTCTAAAGGGAAAACGCTCAAGCCAGGTGCTGTGGGGATCAGACTGGAAGCCGAAAGATCAAACACTCCCGCTGCATTTAAGGGAATGGGTGTAGATCGGTCTAGCGTGCGTGACCAGGCCAGCCCGTCGTAGCGATCAAAGCTGATCCCCCGCCAGTAGAGCATATCCACCTGGGGGGGCACCCCCGCCGGGAACTCTACCCGCATCACCACCGTGTTGTCGGTTTTCAGCGTGCCAAATCCTCCCAGGCTTACCTCTTCCGCAAAGCCAGTGGTCATGACCGGCGAACGGGATTGCCGGCCCAGGATCCCCAAACTGACCCGTGGGAACAGGAAAAACAAAATCACCGATACTCCAACCGCCACCAACGCCAGGGATCCCAGAAAGCCCAAAAAGTTGAGGCGGATATCCCGGGTTTGGCTGGCTGCTTGCGGGTGAATTTCCGTTTGCAGGCGCAGGTGGTAAAGGGTGAGGTTGATCAGCCCCACCGCCACATACACCAAAAACAACAGCCCAAAGCTAATATCCTCATTGAACAAGGTGGCAATTGCCATCAGCAGCAACGACAGCACCGCCAACTGAATGTGATCCGCTGCCCGTTCCCGTTGAAACAACTTGGCCCCCGTGAGATAGAGCACCAAACCCAACGCCGCATCCGAAGCCTGCAGAATGCCCAACAGCACCAGCGTCGCCAAACTGAGCAACACACTCACCGTCAGGGGCATCCACAGAGGGGCATAGCGGGCAAAGTGAATCCGTGGCGGATCCCAAAACCAACTGCCCACCCCAGCTGCCAAACAAAGGCCGATCACCAGCGGCGACAAAGCCTGATCCCCCAAACAGAGGGCGATAAAGGCTATGCCCACCAGGAGGTAAACAAAGACTTTTTGCACGGATCGCAGCGTCCAGGTCATCGGCCCTCACGGTCTACCTTCACCTTCTCAGAATAGCGAAGTTGTTTTTTTAACTGCCCCAAACGGATCCCTGAGCCTGGGATCCCCATCCCAATGTTTTGGATCCTGAGACTTCACCTGATAGGTTCTCTCTCCTGGGCAATCGGCTTGCCAGATGCTGCCCAAGTCCAGCGTTAAAATCGTTAAGATTTCTTCATCCGCTGGGTCCCGGCGGGTTTTACCCTGGCGTTGAGGTGGTGAGATGTCCGGCCAGAACGAAATTCATGTGGTGGGGGCGCGCCAGCACAATCTCAAGGAAGTCAACCTGCGGATCCCGCGCAATCGGTTGGTGGTGTTCACAGGGGTTTCCGGATCCGGCAAATCCTCCCTAGCGTTTGATACCATCTTTGCGGAGGGACAACGGCGCTATGTAGAGTCCCTCAGTGCTTATGCACGGCAATTTTTGGGACAACTGGACAAGCCGGATGTGGATCGCATCGAGGGTTTAAGTCCGGCCATTTCCATCGATCAAAAATCCACCAGTCATAACCCACGCTCCACCGTTGGCACCGTCACCGAGATCTACGACTATCTGCGGCTGCTGTACGGACGAGCCGGGATCCCCCACTGCCCCCACTGTGACCGAATCATCGCCCCCCAGACGGTGGATCAGATTGTGGATCAGATCATG
>NZ_JAFIRA010000062.1 GCF_022848905.1 Thermostichus vulcanus str. 'Rupite' | reverse complement strand
GCAAGCGACCAAGTGAAAGTGAATGCTGTAAGAGCAGTGGTGAAGCGTGTTTAAGGGCAGTGGCATGACCCTCCGGGTCGTGCGGTTCCCGACAGGGTGCCGTAGGCATAGCACGATACGCGAAGCGTTAGCGGGATGAGCGTCAATGGCTGAGTTTGACATACTCCCACACACCGTTGCTCAATGCAGAGGCAGGCTGCTACTCCACGCTCTATAGTGGCTAGTGCTACAGGCTGCATGGCTACGAGCAGGTGGAGATCAAGGTGCTTACAGGGTCTGACTGGATTTGGACAACTGTTCCAACTGTCCCTGATAACCCTGCAGCTTCAGGCCCATTTGAAAATCCTGACAGGCTCCCTCCCAATCCCCACTGGCAGAGCGGGCCAAAGCGCGGTTGAAGTAGGCTTTGACCTGGTGGGGATCCCGTTCGATCACCTGCGTATAGTCGCGGATCGCCTCGGTTAGATTACCCACTTGGGCATAGGCATAGCCTCGATTGTTAAGCACCCAGAGCCTCTCTTCGGCAGTGAGGTTCAGGGGTAACAGCTGGGTGTAGTCCTCAATCGCTTGGCGACAGTCTCCCTGGTGATCCCAGAGCAGGGCACGGCTCAGGAGGGCGCGTGCATCTTGCGGATGCAGGGCAAGGGCCTGGGTGTAGTCGGCAATGGCCAGATCGAGGTGGTTGGCCTGACGGTGCAAATCCCCCCGTTGGCGATAGGCAAGGGCAGCGCTGGCCATACCCCAATCTCGATTGCAGTTCAGGGCTTGATTCAAATCTTCTAGTGCGGCTGCTTGATCCCCCAGCATCTGTTGAATCGTGGCTCGTAGGGCAAATCCTTGGGAAGCCTCCGGTTGGCGTTGGATCAGCGCCGTGAAATCCATGAGGGCTGCGGACAAATCCCCCATCTGTTGTCGAGATAGCCCCCGGTACAACAAGGCTTGGCGCACTAACAGTTCCAACTCCCTCTTGTCCGCAGGGATGGCCCATTCCAGTACCCGATCCAGATCGGCAATGGCTCCGGCTGGGTTTTGGCGGTGATAGCGGACTTGCCCCCGCTGCAGATGCGCTTCCAGATGCTCTGGCTGCTGCTGAATCACTTGGTCAAAATCAGATTCTGCTTCGGGATACTGCCCTATTTGCAACAATAAGGAACCCCGGGCCATCCTTGCCGCTGTGTGCTGCGGATCCCGCCCCAGGGCACGATTGAGATCCTGTAGGGCTGCCTGAGATTGGCCCAACTGGAGCAACGCTTGCCCCCGTCGCCACAAAGCTTCCGTATGGCCGGGATCCCGCTGTAAAACCTGGCTCAGATCCTGGATCCCGGAGGCGGAGTTACCCACCTGCAGATGGGCGATGCCCCGCCCCAACCAAGCCATCCATACCTGAGGATCCTTCTGCAAAACGGTGTCGTAATCGGCAATCGCCTCCTGCCATTGGCCCAAACGCTGATGCAGCTCCGCCCTTTCCAGGTAAAGCTCCCCAAGCTCCGGTTCCAATCGCAGGGCCTGATTCAAATCTGCCAAGGCGGCCTGTAGATCCCCCGCCTCAGCCCGTGCCCGTGCCAGATCCCGATAAATTTGCGCCTGCCCCAGCTCCACCCCCAGTTCCAAAGCACGGTTGTAGTCTTGCGTGGCTCCCTGCACATCTCCTAGCGCCGTGCGCACCTGCCCCCGCTGCAGATAAGCCAACCCCAAATGGGGATCCCGCTCCAGTGCCTGGTCAAAATCCCACAGGGCTGCCTGCCAATCCCTTTGTCGTTGCAGGGCCATGCCCCGGCGGAAATGGGCCTGCACCTGTAACTCCGGCCCCCGCGGGATCCCAGGCTGAGCGGCCAACTGTAGCACCCGCGAAAAATCCTCACGGGCCGCGCCCCAATCTTCCCGGTCGAAGTGGGCATTGCCCCGATTGAAGTAAAGCTGTGGATTTTCTGGATCCCGCTCTAGGGCAGCACTGTAGTCTTGCAAAGCGGCAACGGGATCCCCCAAAAGCAACTGCACCCGTCCACGACTGCTATAGGCGGTGGCATCTTCCGGATCCAGGGCAATGGCTTGGTCAAAATCCGCCAGGGCAGCTTCGATGTTGCCCAGATCCAGGTGGGCAATGCCCCGATTCAAAAACGCTTTCGCCTCCTGCGGATCCAGCTCCAAAGTGCGGTTGAAGTCTTGCAAAGCAGCAGCGGGATCCCCCAAGCCCTGACGAGCCAAACCTCGGTATAGATAGGCCCGCGCCAGCTCCGGGTCCAGCTCAATGGCCCGTCCACAATCCGCCAACACCAACTCCAGCGCTTGGCTGCCCATGTGGGCGATGGCCCGATGCAGGTAAAGGTGGGCTTGACTGGCAGGGTCCTGCCCACTTAGTTCAATGGCCTGGGAAAAATCTTCCACCGCTCCTGACCAATCTCCCAAGCCCTGACGAGCCAAACCCCGGTGATAGTAGGCTTTGCTTTGCCGGGGATCCAACCGCAGCATTTGCGTATAGTCTTCGAGGCCACCCGCCAGATCCAACAGGTTGACCCGCGCCACCCCGCGGTTGAAATAGGCTTCCACATCCTGGGGATCCCGTTTGAGTACCTCTGAAAAATCTGCGGCGGCCCCCCGCGAATCTCCCAAGTTGCCCCGCACCACCCCGCGGTTGAAATAGGCTCGTGCATCTTCGGGATTCAGCTCAATCGCCCGTGAATAATCCTCAATGGCTTCCTGTTGCTGATTCAGTTGTCGGTGGGCATTGCCACGGTTGTAGTAGGCTACCGCCCATTGGGGGTTGAAGCTGAGAGCTTGGCTATAGTCGGCGACGGATCCCTCGTAGTCCTCCAGACGGTAGCGGGCGATCCCCCGGTTGAAGTAGGCGCGGGCATCCCCCGTTAGCTCGATCACTTGCGTATAGTCTTCGATCGCCCCCGCTAGATCTCCAGCTTTGTAACGAGCAATCCCCCGTTGACTGTAGGCGCGGCTATCTTTGGGATCCAGTTGAATCGCCAGGGTATAGTCGGCAATCGCCCCCATGGGATCCCCTTGGCGGGCCTTATCTTGACCCCGGGCCAGTAACCGGGTCACCAAAAACTGATCCACCCCAGCATCGGGAATGGGGGATTCATGGTGGGTAGGCAAAAGGGGGCGCAATGCCTCTAGGACCTCGGCAGCCGACTGAAACCGCTCCTGCCAACGGGGACAAATCATGCGATCCAAAATATCCGCCAGCTCCGGGCTCACCTGCACCAGATCCCGCCAGAGCAACTGACCGGTGCGAGGGTCATCGCGGAGCTTATTGGGAGCACGACCGGTGAGGGCTTGAATGGCCAGCACCCCAACCGAGTAAATATCGCTGCAGGGTTGGGGTTTGCCGTTCAGCTGCTCTGCTGACATGTAACCCACCGATCCGATCACCGTTGCCAGCTGGGTTTGGCCAGGAGCATGGCTAACCAACATCCCCACCTCCTTCACCGCCCCAAAGTCGATCAACACCAGCTTGCCGTCGGCATCTCGCCGCATCAGGTTGGCCGGTTTAATGTCGCGGTGTACAATCTGGTGGGCGTGGACATGGCGCAAAATGTCCAAAACATCCTGCAGCAGTTGCAAGACTTCCGCCTCGCTAAACTGGCGGCCAGGGCGCATTTCGTGGGTGAGATCATGCCCAGCCACAAACTCCTGCACCAAGTAAAAATCTTGATTCTGCTCGAAGTGAGCCAGCAGGCGCGGCACGCGGTCAAAGTTGTTGAGCTGATTGAGAACTTTGGCTTCCCGCTCAAATAATTTGCGAGCTGTGGCCAGGGTGTAAGGATCCGTCGAAAGGGGGCGGAGGCGCTTGACGACACAGGGGGTATCGAAGGTGTCTTGATCCACCGCTTTGTAGGTCACACCAAATCCTCCCTCCCCCAGGGGATTGAGAATGCGGTAGCGTCCCCTCAGAACCATCCCCGCCTTGATGCTGTCATCCATAGCCGAAGCCAACGCTGGTGCAAGCTGGCTCGATTCTGCCACAGTCTGGCGGGCTTCCAATGGGCTTTTGGGCAGGTTCGTGTAGAGATTCTGATTTAGTCTTGGATGTATTCGTTACCGTTAATGAGAGCCGCTTCCGCCCGTTGAAATTCCCGTCCCAAGTAGGCGGCATGGCTCAGTTGGGAAACCACCGTCTCCCCTTCCTGTTCAAAGAGCTGTACACACAATTCTTTCGCGGTGCGTCCAACGAAAACCCGCTCTGGAGAGCGATTCACAGGACCCCGCGCCGGGATCACAGCTCCCGTTTTCGGATCGGTGGCCAACCCCTGTTCGTTGATCACGGTACTGAAGTGCTTGGCACAAATCAGGTGCCGCTCCCGATCCAGGTAGATGATGAAGTAGCCCGCCGGATCCAGATCAAGCGGTCGGCGAGAGAGCTGCTCATCAATGCTGCGAATTTGATCGACCAAAGGCGTGAAAGAAGTAGGCATGAAGCGGCTGACAAAAGACAGGACAGTGAAACGTAACCGAGATTACTTTTCACTGTTTTCATTGTGGCAGATTAAATTCCCTCAGCGGGCTCCCATCCGTATCTCCATTCCGACTCGGATTCAACCGCTAGCGAGGCGCGACCCGATAGAACCTGGTGCTGGTCACCCACTGGTTCGAAGGGATCTCTTCCACCACAATGGCGCGGGCAATGGCATCGGCAAATTGGGATCCCTGGAAGCGCACATCGGCAAACTGTCCACCCCGCTCAAAAGAAGCGATCTCCTGGATATTGAGAGGGCGAGGGGCTGCCACTGCCAACACTTGGGCCTGACCGAAAGGCGGCGCGATGGTCAACTGGTAACGGGCTCCTGGGGGTGGAAAGGTACGGACTTCTCCAGCCCGCAAAAACTCGTTTCCTCCCGATAGACGGTTGGGCAAGATCAAGTTGATGCGGCCATCCGCCTGCACGCTAAACAGATACACATAGGCATCACGGTTGGTGCTGAGACTGATGCGAATCGGCTCACCGGCACGATAAATCGGATTGGATCCGCGCCGATCCAGTTCCAGATTGACACTCAAATCGGAAGGCACCGGGTTGACGATGATGGAGCGGGTGCCAATATCCAACTGACGGGTATCAGCCACTTGTAGCCGCTGCAGAGGGGGATAGAGGCCCAAGGTTTGGGGGAAAACGGCTGTGGCGGGAGCCACAGACAACCCCAGGGCCAGTGGCAGAAACAGAAGTTTGCAGTTCATGGTCCACACCGGATCGATTGCTAGGTTCATCTTAGGAAGTGGCTGGGGTGGCGAGACTCAGGCTTCGCGCAATCTCAGATCGCCTGCTCGGGTAGTTTCCCATACTGCAGATGGCAGCCCAAGAGGGGAAAAGCCGCTGGCCACAGGTGCGGAGTACTGTTCTGCTCTGTTCTGCTATTGAATCGAATCGATGGGGGCAGGGTCACAGGACATCCTGTAAAAGCTAAGCTGCAAATACAAGGGATCCCCTCCACTCCCGATGGAGTTGATTGAGAGTTTTATCCATGGCAGAACCTATCCACCCAGAAGGCTACCAAGAAGGGATTCAGGCGGTACAAGCTGGGGATCTCGAGAGGGCTGTGCAAGCGTTTCGGCAGGCACTCGCCTCCGACCCCACCCACACGGAAGCCCGCTACAAATTAGCCTGGGTACTGGGCATGAGCGGTTATCTGGATCCCGCCTTGGCGGAATTGGAGCAGGTTTTGGCGGTGGATCCCAACCACCGAGAAGCCCACTACAACCGGGGGGCGCTTCTTTTACAAAAAGCCCAGTTGGAAGCGGACATGGACGGGCAGATGGATATCCCCACCCTGCAGCAGGCGGAAGCAGCCTTTCAGGCGGTGATGCGGTTGGATCCTTCCGACCAACGAGCCTATGCCTTTCTCAACTTGGTGAAACGAGCCATTCGCAATTACCAAAAGGATTCTGTAGCGGAATCTAACCGTAGTGTTCGGTAAACCCTTTCACCAATGCCTCTATCGGAGCAATGCTGGGATCCCCTAGCTCACTTTCTGCTTCTTGAGAGATCTGCTTTACCACCTCGGGAGGGAGTTGGAGCTTAGCCACCAACTGCTGAAAGGCTTCCAATTCTTCTAAATTGACTAGGGGTTCTTCCGGGCTACGGGCGCTGGCAGCGATCACCAGGTAGCCCAGCTTAAGGATCAAGCGCTTTTCGGCCTCATCGCTGATCTGGGGCAAAATCTCATCCAACGGGATCCGCTGCACAAAGTACTCCCGGATTTGTTTGGCTAGGCTAGCCTGCTGACTGGGATCCGAAGCGAAATGCTGCGACAGTTGCTGGGCCATCAGTTCCACTTCGGCAACCTCTAGGGCACCATCTGACCACGCCATCGCGGTGACAGCTCGTAAGAGATTCATTTGCTTGGGGGTAATGCCGGGCGGGGGGGGAATGGGCATTGCATCCTCCTGAAAAGCTCACCTGCCAGTGTAGGAGGGGATCCCTGCCGGTGCTCATTAAATTTGGTGTCTGGTGGTGTCTGGCTTCTGAAGACTCCGTGCGACTGATCAGATTGGCTCTGGCACAGGGTGGGCCTTTCAGCCTACGATAGAAGACCGAGCGTCTACGGTTGCTAGAAATTTCATACGTGGTCTGTTCCGAACAGCCTTGGAGAGGTGTCCGAGCGGTTTAAGGAAGCAGTCTTGAAAACTGTCGTGGTTCACGCCACCGTGGGTTCGAATCCCACCCTCTCCGTTCAACCCAGAGACGGGATCCCGGCCCAAGCACTGCACGGGATCCCCCTCAAGCTGATCAGTCCCTATTCCGGAGGGATCTCCGCTTGCGAGAGAGCGACCCCAAGATCCATAGGATTGAAACGGTTCATCGCTGTAGGTAACCCCTCTCGTAGGCAGCACTCTACAGCTTCAACAGCCGTATTCAACACCGCCTCCAATACCTCCTTCTCCTGTGGGGTAAACCCACCCAGCACATGTCCGACAACATCTTTCGAGCCTTTGGGTTTGCCGACTCCCAAGCGCAGACGGGGGAAGGACTCTCCCCCCAAATGTTGAATTAGGGATTTCATGCCATTGTGCCCTCCGGCAGAACCGGATCCCCGTAGACGCAAGCGCCCCAAGGGTAGATCCATATCGTCGTACAGAATCAGCACCGAGCCGGGATCCAACTTGTACCAATCCAAGACCGCTCTGACCGACTGGCCCGAACGATTCATATAGGTTTCGGGTTTGAGTAGGCGTCGCTTTCCCCCCAGAGCAAACCCTTCGCCATAAGTTCCTTGAAATCGCTTTTCCGTAGCCAACGGGATCCCCCAGCGTTGTGCCAGCCGATCCACCAGCATGAAGCCGCAATTGTGGCGCGTGTCTGCATATTGAGGGCCAGGATTGCCCAAGCCAACAATGAGCTGCGGGGCAACCGAATTCATTGAAGAACTCGTAGAAGAATTCATAGCAGTGGGATTGACCTGAGTCACAGATTTTCTTGCGCCTTCGGGCTAAAGTGGGGCATCAGTGTAACTTATATTGCTCTTGATATTGCTCTTGTTGCTCTGTGCCACTGCAGAGACCAAACGGATCTGCGTTGACTGACGGACGGGATCCCTGCTTCATGCCTGCCATCCATTAGAACCCTCGCCGTTCTATTGTGAACCGATTCTGACCGGAGGACTAGCCATGCCCAGCTTGCCAGCCACCCTACCCGTCCATGGCGATGGGGCAGCGGATGAAGCCTTGCAAATGAGCCATCGCCTGATCCAAGTGGGCATAGCCCTCTCTTCCGAGACGGATCTGGGGCGGCTGCTGGAGCTGATCGTTGCACAAGCCAAAGAATTGACCCATTGTGATGGCGGTAGCATTTTCATCCGCGAGGGAGAAGAACTGCGCTTTTTCGTGGTCAGCCGCAATGAAGATCTGCGGGATCTGCGGATGCCCTTGAGCCCTTCCAGCATTGCTGGGTACGTGGTGCTGACGGGGGAGAGCCTGAATTTGGCCGATGTTTACGACTTGTCCCCCGATTTGCCTTATGCCTTTAACCGTCAGGTGGATCAACAAACCGGCTACCGTACCCGCTCTCTGTTGACTGTACCGATGCGGGATCCCTCAGGGCAGGTGATGGGCGCCCTACAACTGTTGAACCGCCTGCAACCGCAGCGCCCTACCCGATTGGATCCCAGCCAGGTGGCGGAATGGAGCCAACCCTTTTCCGCTTTGGAGGCGAGCGTGGCGGAATCTTTGGCCTCTCAGGCGGCGGTCGCCTATCAAAACGTGCAATTGCGGGAAGAACTCAAATCCGCTCACTTCGAAACCATCTTCTGTTTGTCCCTAGCGGCGGAATACCGGGATCAAGATACCTCTCTTCACCTGAAGCGGATGAGCAACTACTCCCGTATCATTGCCAAACATTTGGGGTTATCTAGCCGTGAACAAGAGCTGATTTTCTACGCCAGCCCCATGCACGATGTCGGCAAAATTGGGATCCCGGATGCCATCCTGTTAAAACCCGGTCGCTTTACCCCTGAAGAACGGCTGATCATGAACCGACATCCGGAAATTGGCTACGAAATTCTCAGCAAATCTGATTCGGAATTGATGAAAAAGAGTGCTACTATCGCCCTCACCCACCATGAAAAATTTGATGGTAGCGGCTATCCACGTGGGTTGAAGGGAGAGCAGATTCCCTTGGAGGGACGGATTGTTGCCCTAGCCGATGTATTCGATGCATTAGCCAGTCGCCGCCCCTACAAAGAAGCCTGGGATCTGACAGATATTTTTCGCTTGGTGCAAGAAAGCACGGGCACCCATTTTGATCCACAAGTGGTGGCTGCCTTTGACCGAGGCCGCAGCGAAATTCTGGAGATCTACCACCGCTACCAAGAGCATAGCTGAGAACCTTATTCCTTTATTCCTTTTTTCAGGGGCTTTGCAGAACGGATCCGATCGGGTCTTTTCCGCCAAATGTCGTAGTCAGTCAGCTCCATTGCAAGGCAAACTGAAAGTGTTGGTTTGTCCGTACTGGACTGGCCTGCAAATGTGTTGCTCTACACATTTTTACCCTGTACATGCAGAGGATCCCTGCAATGGCCGCCCTGACCAATCCCCCGACTCTGTCTGTCAATGCCAAGCTGCGTGATCTGACGTTGATTGACTTTCAGGTGAGCGAGTCTACCCCTTGTGAAAACGTTGTCCGTCGTCTGGAGGATGACAATACACTTTGTGGGGTGATTGTAGTGGATGACCGATCGCAGGTACAGGGGATGTTAACTCGCCGCGCCATTTTGGAGTGGATGCTCAGCAAGCCCTATGGGTTGGATGTTTTTCTGAAGCGACCGATTAGCTCCATGGTGGAGTTTCATCAGCGGGGGTTTTTGCTGCTGCCTGGAGACAGCGATGTGATCGAGGCAGCTGGTCGGGCTTTCCAAAGGCCGGAAGAAACCATCTATGACCCTGTCGTTGTGCAACTGGGATCCCGTGAATACCGCCTTTTGGATGTTCCCGTCTTACTGGTTGCCCAGGCACAGGTGCATTTGGCTACCCAACAAAAGTTGCGGGAGCAGCAGGAGGCAATGCGGTCGGTGTTGGTAGCTCTGGAACAGGAAAAGAACCGTAGCTTGCAATATGCCCAAGATTTGGAACGGCAAAAAGCCGAGATCCTCAGCCAAAACCTGGCCCTAGAGGTGGAACGTCGCCAAGCTCAGGAGCGTTCGGAAGAACTGGCCCGTCTCAACGCCCGCATTCTTGAAATTGGTGCGGTGCTCTCCGAACAAGGCCAATCCACCTTTGCCGCCACCTTTAGGGGGGTAGAAGCGGTACGCAGCCTCATCGGAGAAATCACCGCCAGCAGCCAAGAGTTATCCCGTGAGCTGAAAGAGATTGGCACCATCGTCGATTTGATTGTGGAAGTGGCGGGGTATATCCGCTTGCTCTCCTTCAACGCCGCGGTAGAGGCCAACCGTAGCAGCAGCAGTGTCGGTGGGTTTGGGGCCATTGCCCAGGAAATTCGTAAATTGGCAGGGCGTACCACCGAGGCGAGTAACCGCATTCGCAGCCTAGCGGAGCGGATTCAGCGCAAGAGCCAATCCACCTTACAATCTGCCCAGACCAGCTCTGAAGTGGTGCAATCCCTCTACCAGAAGGCCCAATCGGCCCAGTCGGCCCTGGAGCAGTTGCAAGCCCTATTGGAACAGACCCAGACCTAACTTAAAAAAAGCACTTCGAAAAAAGCACTTCGTTATTTCACACCGATTCGGTTACGGCTGCTCTAGGGGTAGGTCTGAAAACAGCAATGGGGCGATATTGGCCGCTTGATTGATGGGGATTTCGTCGTTGATGGCGTACTGGTAAAACTGATCCAATCGCTGACACAAGCCTTCTGGAGTGAGTGCCTGCACATTGGAGCTGATGATGTAGCTTTGGGAAGGAGAAGCGCGAAAAGTTTGAAAGGCTTTGCGGCAAAACGCTTGCTTGGCCTCAGGATCCGCCTGTAACCACTCTGGCCCGGTGAGTTTACCCGATAATATCGGGCCTGGAGCCGCCAACATCGGCAAGCCCGTTGCCAAAACAAAGCAAGCCATGAACAGAAGCACAAGACCCGCTGCCCAGATCCGCCCAAAGAAAGAAACCCGACGCATTTGCAAGGATTGCCCCATAGTTGGATAGGCTGGTGGAGTGAAGACTAGACTCCTTGATCACTTGATCATATTCTGATCATCTTGATCATATTTGAGATCATAGTGGAAGGCTTCCAGCTTTTTCCGACTTCCTGTCCGACTTGAGGCTGAGCAGGATCCTTGCTACGCAAGAGATGAGTCTGTATTGGCTGTAGTTAATGTCGCCGGGAAAAACCGTGGCCTAGTCTGCTGATTCCATCCTATGGCTCGTCAAAAATCCCGCCATAAACAGCGTTTTCCTCATCTGCTGGGCTCCAAATGGACTTCAGTACGCCCTGTGCTGGGTTGGCGACACTTTCAGGTGAAAGCACGTCAGCAGGGGGATGGCGGGCTGGTGTTTGCTGAGCTTGAGGCGGTTTGTGATCCCCAGGTGCGCATTTGGGTGAATGCCTCCGCCCTGAAAAATCGTCAACTCTGGCAAGCGGGCTGGACACCCCTGCAGGATGGGATCCCCTGTGGGCCAGAGTATCCTGAACACAACCCCACAGAGGAGGCGGAAGGCGGTGCGGATTGGTCAGGGATATGACATTCATCGGTTAGTACCGGATCGTCCTTTGATCCTGGGTGGGATCCCGATCCCTTACAAGCGGGGCTTGCTGGGCCATAGCGATGCCGATGTGCTCACCCACGCGATTATGGATGCCCTCTTGGGGGCAGCAGCCTTGCGGGATATTGGCTATTACTTCCCTCCCGAAGATGAGCAGTGGAAAGGGGCGGATAGTATTCTGCTCTTGCAGCAGGTGGTGCAGTTGGTGGGGAAAGAGGGCTGGCAAATCGGCAATATCGACACGGTGGTGGTGGCCGAGCAACCGAAACTCAAGCCTCATATCCCCAAGATGCAGGCCCGTTTGGCGGAGGCCATGCAGATCTCACCCCAGCAGGTGGGGGTGAAGGCAACCACCAACGAAAAATTGGGCCCTGTGGGAGAAGGTCAGGCGATTGCGGCTTTTGCCGTGGCTTTGTTGCTGGCCGCCACCTAGGGGGTTCATGCCAAACTAGAGGCCCAGCATAAAGTTGGGGACAAACGGATGGCGGTTGTGGAATGCAGAACCCAACCCATACGGGGCGGGATGGTCTGGGTGGTGCTCCTTGGGTTGGGGATTCTCTGGCTGAGTGGTTGTGCGGCTCCAACACGGCCCCACTTAATCGGTACGGTCACCTCCGATCCGAAAACCTTCAACACCTACTTGGCCGCCGAAAGCTCTAGCCGTGATGCCATCACCTATTTTGAAGATGGACTGGTTACCCTTGACGAAGACACCCTCTTGCCCAAACCCCAGCTGGCGGAAGGCTGGGAAGTGTTCGACAATGGCTTGCGGTATGTCTTTACCCTACGGGAAGGGTTGCGTTGGTCGGATGGGGAACCTCTGACAGCAGCCGATGTAGACTTCACGTTTAATCGCATCATTTTCGATGAGCGGATCCCCACTTCCTCGCGGGATGTGAAGCGGATTGGCGAGTCGGGGGCATTGCCCCAGGTGCGGGCCTTGGATGAGCGGCGAGTGGAATTTGTCCTGCCAGAGCCTTTTGCCCCTTTTCTGATTCAGGCGGGATCCCCAATTTTGCCCAAACACATTCTGGAGCCCACCGTCGAGCAGGTGGATAGTCAGGGGAATCCCCTCTTTTTGCAAACTTGGGGGATTGATACGCCAGTACAAGAGCTAGTAGGGGCCGGCCCCTACCTGTTGCAGGAATACACCCCTGGGCAGCGGCTGGTCTATCGGCCCAATCCCTATTACTGGAAGGGGGAAGGGATCCCACGCATCGAGCGATTGATCCTGCGCATTGTCGATTCGGAAGATACAGCGCTGCTCCAGTTTCGCTCCCGCGAGACGGATCTGGTGGCGGTTCGGGGTGGCGATTTTCAACTGCTGAAACGGGAGGAAGAACGGGATCAATTCACCATCTATGACCTGGGCCAAACCCTGAACAACAACTTTTTTGCCTTTAACCTCAGCCGAGCCCGGAACCCTCAAACTGGGCGACCCTTTGTGGATCCGATTAAAAGTCGTTGGTTTAATGACCTGAACTTTCGCAAAGCCGTGGCCCATGCCATGAACCGGCAATTCTACGTGGATAGCGTGTTGCAAGGGTTGGGAGAGATCCAGCACTCAGTGTTCTCCCCAGCCAGTCCTTTTTATCTCAGCCCAGAAGAGGGACTGCCCACCTATGAGTACAACCCCGACAAGGCTCGGCAACTGCTGCTGCAGGCGGGCTACACCTACGACAACGAGAGCCATCTCCGGGATCCCGAGGGCAATCGCGTGCGCTTTAGCCTGATCACCAATGCCGGTAACAACCAGCGGGAGGCAACCGGATCCCTGATCATGGCGGATCTGGCCCGCATCGGCATCACGGTGGACTTTAGCCCGATTGCCTTCAACACCCTGGTTCAACGTACCGATACCCGCGATTGGGAAACGCTGTTGTTGGGGTTTGGTGGAGGCGGTACCGAACCGAACAATGGCTCCAATATTTGGCGGAGCGATGGCCGTCTGCACCTGTTTAACTTGGGCAATCTGCCCAATAATCCGGCAGAGGGTGTGGAGGTCTCTGATTGGGAACGGGAAATTGACCGCATTTTTATTGAAGGGGTGCGGGAATTGGATTTTGAAAAGCGCAAGGCCCTCTACGACCGTTTCCAGATCATCATCCAGGAACAACTCCCGCAAATTGGTACGTTTAACCCCTTGGTGCTTTCGGCAGTACGGAATCGCATCGAAGGGGTGGATCCACGCCCGATTCTGGGGCCCTTGTGGAATTTGGATCAACTCTATATTCAGGAATAGCGTTTCGCGGGGTAGGACATGGAAGCGCCTTCGGAGTTGTTGAGTTGTGTCCCCGTCATCCAAATTCGACAGGCGGAACTCAGTCGTGAATTTTATTGCGGGATCCTCGGGTTTTCTCAGGAATGAGAGCACCAATTTGAACCCGGTTTCCCCCGCTTGCTGTTGGTGGGTCGGGGCCCGATTCGCTTGTTTCTCACGGAACATCCCGAGAGTGCTTTTGGTGCCTTGATTTACATCTACGTCTCCGAAGTGGATCCCTTGGCCCGAGAGTTTAGAGGCCGGGGTGCCCCGATCGATCTCGGCCCCATCACCCAACCCTGGGGGGTGCGGGAAATTCATCTACGGGATCCCGATGGCAATCGCCTTCGCTTTGGTCAGGTACTGGAGGAGGAAATTATTCCGATTTGACCGAATCCGGAAGCCCGCTCAGGATCCCGTGTCAGCGAACTGTTGCGGGCAGGCTTGACACTCCACACGCCTAAAGACGTGGGATTCTTGGTTCTATGACCCTCCGGGTCGTCCGGAGGACGACGAGCCAACTTGCTGCTCCCCACCGGAGTGGGAACCCGTAGAGGTCGTCTCTCCCCAAGCGTTTCGGTTGTCTAGCAACCCCGTTCCCGTGTGCCCCACGGTACGCAACCCTCTACGCAAGATGTT